>NZ_JAMBOC010000008.1 GCF_023715405.1 Solibacillus isronensis | reverse complement strand
GCCCACTATAGTGAAGTGATGATGGCAAAGAGGTCACACCCGTTCCCATACCGAACACGGAAGTTAAGCTCTTTAGCGCCGATGGTAGTTGGGGGCTTCCCCCTGTGAGAGTAGGACGTCGCTTCGCACATGCAAAACCCACTGAGAAATCAGTGGGTTTTTTGTTTTGTTTAAAAACTTTTATTATATATTATTCCAATGCTGGCAGTAACAATTGTAGTTCTTCAAGAAAAGTTGGTTGAGTGTGTAGTAAAGGGCAATTACAACGACTAACAGCAAAAGATGTATTAATAGTTGAACGTTTGGAAAACAAAAACCTGGAAGCAGTGGCGTGTACAGTTGTTAAGGATAGTGATGAAAGTAGTAATTCAATTATCAATTTATAAGAAACCAATATCGGATTTATTATTAGCTAACAAATCAGTGTTAGCTAGTTTTTCATTTCTAATGCCAATGGTGGTCTGAAAGGTGGATGCGTCTTATAATAGAAGGACGATGAAAATGAGGTGAACATGGTGAACAATGATCGACCAATCGTTCAAGCATTAGAAAAGTTTGTTGGGGATGATCCACAATCTTTTCATGTGCCTGGGCATAAAAATGGGTTGCTTTCGAATTTGCCAAATGAAATTAAACAGGCATTAAAATATGATGTAACCGAACTGACTGGGCTGGATGATTTCCATCATCCAGAAGAAGCCATTCAACAGGCAGAGCAGCTCCTCGCATCTACATATGGGGCAGGTCGGAGTTTCTTTTTAGTGAATGGCTCAACAGTTGGAAACTTGGCAATGATCTATGCAACATGTGAAAAAGGAGATACAGTACTTGTTCAAAGAAATGCACATAAATCTATTTTTCATGCATTGGAACTTGTAGGAATAAATCCTGTATATGTTTCACCAAAGTGGGATATAAAAAGTCAGACAGCAAGTTGTATCGATTTGGAGACATTAGAGCAAGCGATAGAAAGCTATCCCCATGCGAAAGCGGCTATTTTTACGTATCCGACTTATTACGGGGTGACAGCAAATGATTTAGCGGAACAAATTGAATTGTGCCACGCATATAAGATTCCAGTTTTAGTTGATGAGGCACATGGTGCACATTTAACCGTATCGGAGGAGCTGCCTCCTTCAGCATTGGAGCTAGGTGCAGATATTGTTGTACAGTCAGCTCATAAAACATTACCCGCTATGACAATGGCTTCCTTTTTACATATGAAATCATCGTTAGTAAGCGAGCAGAAAGTAAACCGCTATTTACGTATGTTACAATCGAGTAGTCCATCGTATTTATTATTAGCTTCCCTTGACGATGCAAGAAGTTATGTGACGAACTATACGGAAACTGATTATGCATATTTTATAGAGAAACGCCAGCAATTTATTGAGTCTTTGACAATGGCAACGGACTTACAGGTTGTTGAAGTGAATGATTCATTAAAACTATTAGTCCGTGCTCCAGGTTATACAGGATTTCAATTAAAAGAAGCACTGGAAAAATTACATGTATATGTAGAGTTGGCAGATGCAAAGCAAGTGCTTTTAATTTTACCGTTATTAAAGCAGGAGGACTCTTATTCAACTACGGAGGATTTATGTAACCGTATGAAAGAGGCATATACACATTTAAAAAACTTCCCATGCATTGAAAATACAAATGAAATCGAAAGCTTCGAATCGATAACGATTACACAACCTGAGTATAGCTTTGAGGAAATAGAAAAGGCAGAGAAAGAATGGATTCCTTACATGCAAGCTGTTGGACGAATTTGTGCTACAACAATTATTCCGTATCCGCCTGGAATTCCATTACTTGTACAAGGTGAAAAAATTACGGGAGCGCAAATTAGTCAGTTGGAGGGGCTACTCGCTATCGGGGCACTGTTCCAAGGAGATCACCGATTACAGGAGAAATTAATACAAGTCATAATATAGATGCAGGGAGAATATAAAAATGCAAAGGAATTTATTTATTACGTTTGAAGGCGGGGAAGGTGCCGGAAAAACGAGTGTATTAAAAGCAATTGGTGAGCGTTTAAAAGAAAAACAGATTGAGGCATTACTTACACGTGAGCCGGGCGGGATTGAAATCGCCGAGAAAATTCGTGCGGTTATTTTAGACCCGGCCCATACAGAAATGCATGAGCGGACAGAGGCATTATTATATGCAGCAGCACGGGCACAGCATTTCTATGAAAAGATTACACCAGCATTGGAAGAAGGAAAGCATGTATTATGCGATCGGTTTATTGACTCGTCATTGGCATATCAGGGCTATGCACGAGAAATCGGAGTCAATGATGTACTTGCTATCAATGAATTTGCGATAGGAAAGCGACTTCCGGATGTAACGGTTTTCTTTAATATTGCACCTGAAAAAGGATTAGCCCGCATTCATGCGACGCGCAGTGGTGAAATTAACCGATTAGATTCTGAAGGATTGGCATTTCATAAAAAAGTATATGAAGGGTACGAGGAAGCAATGAGACGATACCCTGAGCGCTTTAAAATGGTGAATGCCGACCAGCCTATCGAAATGGTGATAGAAGAGGTATGGGGGATTTTAAATCCGTTATTAGGGTAAAAGTAAATGAAGTGTACCTTTTATTTATGATATAATAGAGGAACCAATTCAATGAAGGGGTGAGTACGGATGAAGTTAGTAGTAGCAGTAGTGCAAGATCAAGATAGCAACCGCTTATCGAATGCATTAACAAAAAACAACTATCGTGCGACAAAGTTAGCGAGTACAGGTGGGTTTTTACGATCGGGGAATACGACATTTTTAATAGGTACGGATGATTCTTTAATTCCAAAGTTATTAGATATTATTCGTGAGAACTGTCGATCACGTGAGCAAATGGTTGCTCCTGTATCGCCAATGGGGGGTAACGCAGATTCTTACATCCCGTACCCTGTTGAAGTTGAAGTTGGAGGAGCGATTGTATTTGTATTACCAATCGAACAATTCCATCATTTTTAATTTCTTTCAACAGACTGAAAGAAATTGAAGCCCCTGTCGGTATTGGTAAATTTGCGCAGCCATCATTATTGCGTTTATAAAGCCGAGTTCGGTAGTAAGTATAGTGGGGCGTTATTTCTTGGAGGCGAATGGTAATGAAGATTAATCAAGATCTCCGAACAAATTTAAATGCGAATCGCAATGATTTGCGTCCGGCAAATCAAAACGGCAATCGCTTTGGTGACATGATTGTAAAGCAAGAGTCCAAAATGCAGTCAGAGCAGCTCACAAGATTAATGGGTGATATTTCTACAGCGGGTGACCGAGTAGCAAGATCACGGAATCTACGTGAATTAGCACGCTTTAAAATGCTTGTGAAACGTTTTTTACAGGAAGCAGTAGATTATGGGCTTGAGACAAAGCAATCACATACATGGAACCGTTTTGGAGAAGGACGCCGCTTAAAAATTGTTGAAACAATTGATGAGCGTCTTGTCGAATTGGCAGAAGATATTTTAAATGAAGAAAAAGAGTCTATTGATTTATTGGCGAAAATTGGCGAGATTAAGGGACTTTTAATAAATCTGTATATGTAAAAAATGCCCGTGTCTTTGTTGTGCACTAGACACGGGCATTTTTCCAAGCAGAATATATATTGTTTGAATTGTACATAGGGGCATTCAAATAAATAGAAGCAGGAAATGAAAAAGGTGAGGGAATTGACACGAACTATTGAAGAGCTTACGAAGCTGCAACCTGTAGTGATGAAGCAACTACAAACAATTGTAGATAAAAATCGTTTAGCACATGCCTATATATTTGAAGGTGAAAAAGGTACGGGTAAACGAGATGTCGTCTCTTTTTTTATGAAACTTCTTCTTTGCGGAAATTTGTCAGAAAATGTTCCATGTGAAACATGTCGAAATTGCAGACGAGTCGATTCGGGAAATCATCCGAATATTTGGCAAGTAGAGCCTGAAGGACAATTTATTAAAATTGATCAAATAAGAGATTTAGTTGCTGAAATGAAGATGACAGGTGTTGAAGAAGGCAAAAAGATTTATGTGCTTCATCATGCAGATAAATTAAATATTGCGTCTGCTAATATGCTTTTAAAGTTTTTAGAAGAGCCGGACGGACAGGTCGTAGCGATTTTATTAACTGAGCAAATCCAATCTATCATTCCGACGATTCGTTCGCGTTGTCAGCATATTAAATTTGCTAAAGCGCCCCGTACGACGCTGATGGATCAGCTGGTAGAACAGGGAATTACAAATTCAATGGCATCGACAACAAGCATGGTGACAAATGATGTTGAAACAGCTATTGCACTTGCAAATGATGAGCAATTTGTACTTGCACGAAAAACAGTGTTAAAATTAGTAGAGATTGTTCATCAAAATGTTCATGAAGCACTATTATATATTCATGAAGAATGGCTTCCACTCTTCAAAGAAAAAGAAGATATGGAGCTAGCACTGGATTTGTTGCTGTTTGCGTACCGTGATATTGTAGCGATTAAAGCGAACCAGCAAGCAAAGTGCACGTATCCCGATATGTATCAACGATTTAATGAATTGGCACTCGTGTTGACATATGAAAAGCTGTCACGCCAAATGCAGTCTATTTTGCAGGCCCGCACAAATTTAAATCGTAATATGAATCGTACGTTATTGATGGAACAGCTTATGCTGAATCTTCAGGAGGGGTATACATTTGTATAATGTAGTCGGAGTTCGCTTTAAAAAAGCGGGTAAAATATATTATTTTGATCCAGCCGCTTATATTTTGGAAGTTGGCGAATATGTAATCGTAGAAACTGCACGGGGAATTGAATATGGCAAAGTCGTAGTACCAATGCGACAAGTCGGGGAGAATGACGTTGTTTTACCATTAAAACAAGTAGTTCGACCAGCCGATGAACGTGATCGTTTCCAGGTAGAAGAAAATACTATTGAGTCAAAACGTGCCTTTGAATTAGCGAATACGAAAATTGTTGAGCATTCGTTGGATATGAAGCTCGTTGACGTTGAATATACATTTGATCGCAATAAAATTATTTTTTATTTTACAGCAGAAGGACGTGTAGATTTCCGGGAATTAGTAAAGGATTTAGCTAGTGTATTCCGTACTCGAATCGAACTACGTCAAATTGGTGTTCGCGATGAAGCGAAGCTGCTTGGCGGAATTGGGCCATGTGGAAGAATGCTTTGCTGTTCGACATTTTTAGGTGATTTTGAGCCTGTGTCGATTAAAATGGCAAAGGACCAAAATTTATCGCTGAATCCGACAAAAATCTCCGGATTATGTGGACGTTTAATGTGTTGTCTAAAATACGAAAATGATGATTATGAAATTGCAAAAGAAGGTATGCCAGACATCGGTGATTTATCAATGACACCAGAAGGCGAAGGCAAAGTCGTCGGATTAAATGTATTAGAGCGACTCATCCAAGTATATTTGACGAAGCAGGAGCGTATGGTTGAATATACGCTTGAAGAGCTTATGCAATATGAGAAAAATCTGATATAGATAGAATTAATGGGGTGGCTTGAGTGAAGGACCGTAATTTTTTGGATACTGTTATGGAGTTCGAACAACAGCTTGAATCAATGCAACAGCAATTTAGCGCACTTAAGCAATTTGTTGCGCATATGATGGAGGAGCATCAGACGCTTCAAACAGAAAACCTTCACCTACGTACGCGCTTAGAAGAACTATTAGCGAATGAAGCAACTGCAAGTAAAAGAGTAGAAGAGCTAAAAAAAGAACCAGTAGATATTGGCGAAGGGTACGATAATTTAGCAAGGCTTTATAATGAAGGTTTCCATGTATGTCACGTGCATTTTGGAAGCTCACGTAAAGGTGAAGATTGTTTGTTCTGTCTATCATTTTTAAATAAACAAAATGGTTAAAAACAAAAGGCTGAATCTGCTAAAGTAGATATCAGTCTTTTGTTTAGAAAAGGCTGATTAAAATAGCAGTTAAGTGGAGGATTTAATAGTGGAACAATGGTTGAAGGATGATGAGCGATTAGATTATTTACTGGCGGAAGATTTACGAATTATTCAAAGCCCATCCGTCTTTTCGTTCTCATTGGATGCAGTATTACTGGCGCGATTTGTACAAGTCCCGAAAAATAAAGGACATATTATTGATTTATGTTCAGGCAATGGGGTAATCCCACTCTTTTTGAGTGCGCGGACAAATGCAAAAATTACTGGTGTAGAATTACAGCCGCGGTTGCATGATATGGCAACACGCAGTATTGCATACAATAACTTGGCACAACAGATCGACATGCAGCTCGGTGATGTAAAAGATGCACCTGGAACACTAGGTATTGAAAAATATGATGTTGTGACATGTAATCCTCCTTATTTTTTGGCACATGAGTTGAGCGAAAAAAATACGAGCGAGCATTATGCAATTGCTAGGCATGAGCTGTATTTAACGCTTGATGAGGCAATCATAGCAACAAGCCGTCTGTTAAAACAAGGCGGAAAGGCGGCCTTTGTACACAGACCAGGCAGACTTTTGGATATTGTTAGTGCAATGCGAGCGAATCGGCTGGAGCCAAAGCGCATACAGTTTGTTTATCCAAAACGGGGGAAAGAAGCGAATACATTACTGATTGAAGCAATTAAAGACGGCAAGCCGGACTTAAAAGTATTGCCACCATTGTACGTATATGAGGATAATAATGAGTATACGCCAGAAGTGAGGGCACTTTTATATGGAGAAGGAAACTAAACATTACTTTTATGTGCTAGAGTGTAGTGATGCTACACTATATGCAGGCTATACGAATAATTTAGAGAAGCGAATTGCAACACATAATGCAGGTAAAGGGGCAAAATATACACGAGCACGCGGGCCAGTAACGTGTATTTATTATGAAACATTTGAAACAAAACAGCAGGCAATGTCTGCTGAATATGCATTTAAACAATTAAAGCGACCCCAAAAAATAAAGTATATAAGGAGTGCTGCAGATGAACTCACAAAAAAGTAGCCAGCATGAACAAGGGAGCTGTCTATACTTAGTAGCGACACCAATCGGCAATCTAGAAGACATGACGATGCGTGCATTGCGTATTTTAAAAGAAGTCGATATTATTGCTGCAGAAGATACACGTAATACGAAAAAGCTATGTAATTATTTCGATATTCAAACACCGCTTATTAGTTATCATGAGCATAATATTGAAGTAGGTGGCGAGAAACTGCTTGGCTATTTGCAAGAAGGAAAATCCATTGCATTAGTAAGTGATGCAGGTTTACCTTGTATTTCGGATCCTGGGGCTGATATTGTCGTAAAAGCAATTGCAGAAGGATTTGCTGTCGTACCAATCCCTGGAGCCAATGCCGCTTTAACTGCTCTAATTGCATCCGGTCTTTCTCCACAGCCGTTTTATTTCTTCGGCTTTTTAAAACGAAGCAAAAAGGAACGCAGAGAACAGCTGGAAAAATTGTCGAAGCGAGAAGAGACGCTGATCTTTTATGAAGCACCACATCGTTTGAAGGAAACATTGAAAGACTTACAGCTCGTATTAGGTAACCGCAAAATTACACTGGCACGGGAATTAACGAAGAAATTTGAAGAGTTTTTGCGGGGTACAATAGAAGAAGCGATCATTTGGGCAAGTGAAAATGAAATTCGCGGTGAATTTTGTATCGTGCTGGAAGGCAATACTTCAGGTGAAATCGACGATGAAGAAGAAGCTTACTGGACAACCATGTCATTGGATGAGCATGTTACTTATATAATAGAAGAAACTCAAATATCTTCAAAAGAAGCCATTAAAGAAGTAGCCAAATTACGAAACATACCAAAACGTGATGTTTACCAGGCGTACCATCAATAAAAAAGCGTTGAAAAGTCAACATACTTTTCAACGCTTTTCATATTTGGTAAAATAATACTTTACTTTACATAAACTAGTGAACGCTTAACCGCTTCATTTGTTTAAATAAGTGATATTATTTTTTTAAGTTTTCTTGAATTTCTTTCACTAATGCTTCTGCACCTTCAGAAGACAAGATTAATTTACCGCCTACTAAACGCATGTTTTCATCAGAAACTTCACCAGTTACTGCACATGTCATGTTAGGCATGTATTTTTTTAAGATGATTTTGTCGTCATCCACATAGATTTCTAAAGCGTCTTTTTCAGCAATACCTAATGTACGGCGTAATTCGATTGGAATTACTACACGTCCTAATTCGTCTACTTTACGTACGATACCTGTTGATTTCATATTAATATTTCCTCCTAATATAAGAAAAGTTATTTAAATTCGTCAAAATTCGACATTCATCCTGATCTAGTTAAAATCATAACAATTAATACCATATACGTCAATAATTTAGCATTCAAATTTCCTTCGTTTAGGAAACTTTTTTGTCATATTTGTACTTTTTAAGGAAATTATAAAAAATATTTACCATAGAATATTTAGAATAGTCGAAAAGATTTAAGTAATTGCCAAGATTTAGTTTCGATTATTCGACAAAACTCAATTCCAATAAACTTTCATTGAAACAATTTTCGTACTTCGTTAGAATAAGACTTATACTTAACAAACAAATGGAGGCACTTTCGTGAGTGAACAACAAACATTCTATATAACAACCCCAATTTATTACCCGAGTGGAAAGTTCCATATCGGTACTGCATATACGACAGTTGCATCTGATGCAATAGCGCGATATAAGCGTCTAAAAGGATTTGATGTCCGTTTTTTAACAGGCATGGATGAGCACGGACAAAAAATTCAGGAAAAAGCACAAGAAGCTAATATGCATCCGCAAGATTATGTAAATGAAATTGCAGAAGGCGCCAAGAAATTATGGAATACTATGGATATTTCCTATAATGACTTTATTCAAACCACTGAATCACGTCATAAAGATTCTGTAGAGAAAATTTTCCAGAAGTTCTTAGACAACGGTGACATTTATAAAGGCGAGTATGAAGGACTTTATTGTGTGCCTTGTGAGTCTTATTATACTGAGACACAATTAGTCGATGGAAAGTGCCCGGATTGTGGGCGAGATGTGCAAAAAGTGAAGGAAGAGTCATATTTCTTTAATATGAAGAAATACTCAGACCGCTTGCTTGCTTATTATGAAAATAATTTAGAGTTTATCGAGCCGGAATCTCGCAAAAATGAAATGATCAATAACTTCATTAAACCAGGTCTGGAAGATTTATCTGTTTCCCGTACATCATTCGACTGGGGAATAAAAGTACCAGGGAATCCGAAACATGTTATTTACGTATGGGTAGATGCATTATCGAACTATATTACTTCTTTAGGATATGGTTCTGACAATGAAGAACTATTCAATAAGTATTGGCCGGCAGATGTCCATGTAGTAGGGAAGGATATTGTTCGTTTCCATACAATTTATTGGCCGATTTTCTTAATGGCATTGGACTTACCATTACCAAAGAAAATTTTTGCACACGGTTTCATTATGATGAAAGACGGAAAAATGTCGAAATCTAAAGGTAATGTTGTGTATCCGGAAATGTTAATCGAACGATACGGTTTGGATGCAACACGTTATTTCCTATTGCGTGAGCTGCCATTTGGTCAAGATGGCGTATTTTCACCTGAATCATTCGTCGAGCGGACAAATTTCGATTTGGCAAACGATTTAGGAAACCTTTTAAACAGAACAGTTTCCATGATGAACAAGTATTTCGATGGGGTAATTCCTACTGAAAACTTGGAAGCGACACAATTTGATGCAGCATTAAAAGAACATGCTGAGAATGTACGTGTTAGATATGAAGAAAGTATGGAAAAAATGCAGTTTAGTGTCGTACTTTCTGAATTATGGTCATTAGTTTCACGTACGAATAAATATATCGATGAAACATCTCCTTGGGTACTGGCAAAAGAGGAAGCCGATAAAAATAAACTTGCTGCTGTTATGAATAATTTGGCAGAAAGCTTACGTCATATTGCAGTTATGATTCAGCCATTCATGACAAATGCGCCCAAACAAATTATCGATCAATTAGGTCTTGATGAAAAATTATTACAATGGGACACAATTGAAACATTCGGTAATGTTATTCCGAAAAACATAAAAGTGGCTGAAAAAGGAACACCGATCTTCCCGCGTCTTGATACAGAAGTGGAAGTAGCTTACATTCGTGAACAAATGCAAAGCTCTGTAAAAACAGTACAGGAAGAAGAAACGACAACTGTTGAAGCACCGGATACAGAAGAAATTACAATTGATGATTTCATGAAAGTAGATTTACGTGTTGCGACAGTATTGGCATGTGAACCAGTAGCAAAAGCCAAGAAATTATTAAAGCTGCAGGTTGATTTAGGTTATGAACAACGTCAAGTGGTATCAGGGATTGCCGAGCACTATAAACCGGAAGAACTTATCGGTAAAAGGGTAATTGTCGTTGCTAATTTAAAACCTGTTACATTACGCGGCGAATTATCTCAAGGAATGATTTTAGCAGGCTCACATGAGGGAGTTTTAACATTGGCTACTGTTGATCCCAAATTAGCAAATGGTGCACAAGTGAAGTAATTTGAAAAAAGTCTGTTGGAACCGAAAAGTTCAGCAGACTTTTTCATTACATTACAAATAGTATAAAAAACTATTTAAATATAATTTATATATGGTTGAAAAAGGATGTTTAGTGGTTTTTTGGCACTTCATCACCCAATTTTTAGCGATTATACAATAATAAATATGTATTTTGTAACCTATATGTAATAATACTGAAAACTAAGAAATATGATCTATGAGTACAATACACGATAGGAGAAATGAATATGAGCACATTTATAGATACACATGTCCATTTAAACGCAGATCAGTATGATGAAGATTTACAGGAAGTAATTGACCGTGCTATTGAAGCCAACGTAGAAAAGATGGTTGTCATCGGCTTTGACAAAAAAACGATAGAGCGTGCGATGCGACTAGTAGAGGATTACGATTTTATTTATGCAGTGATTGGTTGGCATCCGGTAGATGCAGTTGATTGTACAGACGAGTATTTAAACTGGATTGAAGAACTGGCAAAGCATCCTAAAGTTGTCGGAATCGGTGAGACAGGACTGGATTATTACTGGGATAAATCTCCGAAAGATGTTCAACAGTATTGGTTCCGTAAGCAGATCCAATTGGCAAAAAAACTCGAATTACCAATTATCATTCATAATCGCGATGCAACAGGCGATGTTGTGCGGATTCTACAAGAGGAGGACGCAGCAGCTGTTGGCGGGATTATGCATTGTTTTGGCGGTAGTGTTGAAACAGCTCGCGAATGCATAAACATGAATTTCATGATTAGTCTAGGAGGACCGGTAACATTTAAAAATGCACGTCAGCCAAAAGAAGTCGCGGCAGAAATTCCGCTGGAGCATTTGCTAATTGAAACAGATGCGCCTTATTTAGCTCCACATCCATTTCGTGGAAAACGAAATGAGCCGGCATTCGTTACATTGGTGGCAGAGGAGATTGCTCGTCTGAAAGAATTGCCTGTGGAAGAAGTTGCTAATAAAACAACGGAAAATGCAAAGCGCTTTTTTAAAATTTAATGCTAAATACATCAAAATAACGGTAGAAATTAATTACGGATTTTTACGTTAGGATTGTTTTTCAAAGTGCAAAAGGTTCTTGATGATAAGACGCCTCCAATACTAGTTGCAGTACGAGTTCAAGCAAAATGCCCAATTTTTGATAAATTCTTTTTTATTGACAGTAAGAAAACTAGTACGTATAATCCAACTTTGTATTAAGGAGGCGTTATTTTCATGTCAAATCAATCCATGAAAAGCCAGTTCTTAGGATCATTGAGGAGTAAGCAAACAGGGGTCCGAATTCTTTCTGTAGTCCTGTTTGTATCTGTAATTGCATTTGTTCTATACCACGGAACTAAAACTCCCGTTACGTTAACAGCTGACGGTGAGACCACAAAAATTTATACACACGCAACTACGGTTGATGAGCTATTGACAGCTCAAAATATAGATTATACAACATATGATAAAGTATCACCCTCACTGAGTACCAGTATTGATAGTGGAATGTCAATAGAATGGGAACAGGCAAAAGAAGTAGTAATTTCAGTTGATGGAAATCAGTCTAAAGTTTGGACAACTGAAAATGTAGTGAAGAACATTTTGGAAGAAGCAAATATTGAAGTAACAGAGCATGATCTTGTATCACAAAGCTTAGATACAGAAGTAGGAGCCGATAACAAAATCGATATTCAAAAAGCGTTTCAGTTAACGCTTGTCGATGGCAAAAAAGAGAGACAAGTATGGTCCACTTCGACTACGGTCGCTAACTTTTTAAAACAACAAGAGGTTCAATTAGGTGAATCGGATCGTGTCGAGAGAGGTTTGGAGGAAGTTATCGCTCCAAATGATAAAATCGCAGTTGTTCGCGTAGAAAAGGTTACCGATGTAGTGGAAGAATCAGTAGATTTCGCAATTGAAAAGAAAAATGATTCTTCTTTATTAAAGGGCAAAGAAAAGGTTGTTTCAGAAGGTGAAAAAGGTAAGGTAGAACGTACATACTCTATTGTTAAAGAGAATGGTAAAGTCGTTTCGAAAAAACTTGCTTCTGAAAAAGTAGTTAAAAAACCAAAAACAAAAGTTGTATCTGTAGGGACAAAAGTTGTCACTGCAAATGTTTCCCGATCTAGTGAACCAAGTTCAGGGAAAGAGTTTTATGTAACAGCAACAGCATATACACCAAATTGTGCAGGCTGCTCAGGTATTTCGGCAGCAGGTCTTAACCTGCGCGCAAATCCGGATATGAAGGTCATTGCAGTAGACCCTAAAATTATTCCATTAGGAACAAAAGTATGGGTTGAAGGCTACGGGAATGCTGTAGCTGCTGATACAGGCGGTGCAATAAAAGGTAAAAAAATCGATGTCTTAGTACCGACAACGTCCAAAGCAAAAAACTGGGGGCGCAAAAAGGTACGTATTAAAGTACTGAACTAAATTTTATTGCCATTCATTAAATTCCCTTTATACTGAAAGAGTAGCGGCAAGTACAGAAAACATTCACCTTTTTAGTTGGGTGATGAATGCTTGTTTTGTTCGTTTCAGCTGTGTTTCAAACGCTCGCTGAATGAAGAGGAGCTCCTTGGTGGATGTCATAGAACTTTTTAAAGGGACCCAGCCTTCATTTGTCATATGTTGTGGCAACGGCTGACTTACCCACATTATGTATGCCTAAAAAAACCTGGATGCAATTACACCGAGGTGTAATTGATTATTCAGTTGTATGATATTAAATCAACATTCCAAAATGTATATTGGCTTTCTCGCTTTTTGACTGATGGCGAGGGAGCTTTTTTCATTGAAGTTAGCACAGCGGTAACAAAGTGCAATCTATGGTAAAATAGCGAAAGACTAAGTTAGAAATGAGGAACGTTTCTTGGATATACAAGAGATTATTGTTGTTGAAGGAAAAGACGATACAACAGCGATTAAGCGTGCGACAGGAGCAGATACTATAGAAACAAACGGTTCTGCAATTTCAGATGAAGTCCTGCGCCGTATTGAGCATGCCCAGAAAAAAAGAGGCGTCATTGTATTTACGGACCCTGATTACCCTGGCCGCCGTATTCGCGCGATTATAGAAGAGCGGATACCAGGTGTGAAGCATGCGTTTTTAGCAAAGGCGAAAACAATTGCCAAAAACGGCAAAGGTTTAGGGATTGAACACGCAAACGATGAGGATATCCGTGAAGCATTAAGCAATGTGTATACATTGGCAGATTCTCAAATTGAGGAAAGAATTACACTGGAAGATTTAATGATAGCCAAACTGATAGGACACCCGCAATCAAAAAAACGTCGGGATCAGTTAGGGGAAATTTTAAATATAGGAATGACAAATGGTAAACAGCTTCATAAACGATTGATGATGTTTCAAATAACAATCGAGCAGTTTGCAGAAGCAATTTCGCAATTAGATCAGGAGGATACGCATGCATAAAGACATTGCTACACCGGTACGTACAAAAGAAATTTTAGAAAAATACGGATTTTCATTTAAAAAGAGTTTAGGGCAAAACTTTTTAATCGACCCGAATATTTTACGTAATATCGTCAGTCACGCTAATTTAACGGAAAATAGTGGAGCGATTGAAGTTGGACCTGGGATTGGTGCATTGACAGAGCATTTAGCCCGCGAGGCAAAAAAAGTCGTATCGTTTGAAATTGATCAAAGGCTTTTACCTGTACTCGAGGATACATTAAGCCCTTATGACAATGTAAAAATAGTCCATTCGGATATTTTAAAGGCCGATGTTGCACAAGTAATCGAAGAAGAAATGCCAGGTATTGATGATATTATGGTCGTGGCTAATTTACCTTACTATGTGACAACACCAATCTTAATGAAGCTTTTAAATGATCGTTTACCGATTCGCGGCTTTGTCGTGATGATGCAGAAGGAAGTAGCGGATCGTATTACCGCAAAACCGGGTACGAAGGCATATGGCTCCTTATCAATTGCAATTCAGTATTACGTAACAGCGGAAATCGCGATGGTTGTGCCAAAAACGGTATTTATGCCACAGCCCAATGTAGATTCGGCAGTAATCCGTTTAATTAAACATGAAAATCCTCCAGTGAAAGTAATTGACGAGGACTTCTTATTTGAAGTATCCCGTGCTTCGTTTGCACAACGTCGTAAAACAATTTTAAATAATTTACAAAATGGACTTGTTAATGGTAAGCAAAATAAAGAGCTTATCCTTCAAGCATTAGAAGAAGCCGGAATTGAACCATCACGTCGTGGTGAAACATTGTCAATCCAAGAATTTGGAAAATTAGCGGACTGCTTATATCCTAACTTTTGTGTAAGACAATAAAGTGAATTTCACATTAAAAAATTTTAAGAAATCTTAAGAAAAAAGTTGACGACTTTGTATCACGGTGATAAAATATTATATTTTATTGACATTTTAATTACATCATGGTATACTGTTTTATAGTGAGGTGTATGCAAAAATGCCAAAAACGTTAGCAGACATTAAAAAATCATTGGATAGTCATTTGGGTAAACGTTTGCAATTAAAAGCAAATGGTGGTCGCAAGAAAACAATTGAATGTGAAGGCGTCTTAAGTGACACTTACCATGCAGTGTTCGTTATTGAACTAAAGCAGGAAGATAATGCGTGCAAGCGCGTGTCTTACAGTTACACAGATATACTTACCGAAGCAGTAGAGATTACTTTTTTAGATGATGCTGTAGCTACCATCAAATAGTTTTTCTAGTACTTATTTTAATATTTTTAAAAAAGCGCTCATTTAAAGTGAGTGTTTTTTTCTTTTTTGCACATGCTAAAAGCGTCAACGAAAAGGAGGTTTTTTGCATGGCAAGACAAAAAATCATGTCGAGTCGTCTAAAGGAAGAGATTGCAAAAGAACTTGGATTTTACGACGTAGTTCAACGTGAGGGTTGGGGCGGTATTAAAGCCCGTGATGCAGGAAACATGGTAAGACGCGCGGTTGAAATGGCTCAGGAAAACTTAGCTAAACAATCGCAGAACAACCAAAAATAAGTTGACACAAAGATGGCACCATCGTAGGTTCTCGCTTACGGTGGTGTTATTTTGATTGCAGGAAAGCGATTTTCTTAATACTTGAATGTCTTACTACTGAATTGTCTGGCATGCATTTTTTTACGATAATTTGCGAAGAAAAGTGAATGTTTTCGTGCATAATACAAGGCTTCCGTATGGTAAAATAGGGGCAATAGAATTTTAATCGCGTATTACATATTATGCGTGCCTTATACAGTAGGAGGAATTTTCAATGTTATACGTAAAAGCACCCGCAAAAATTAACTTAACACTTGATGTGCTTTATAAACGTCCGGATCATTATCATGAAGTGGAAATGATTATGACAACGGTCGATTTGGCCGATCGAATTGGACTGGAATCACGAGCAGACGGTCAAATTAAAATTATTTCGACAGATAATTTTGTCCCGGATGATCAGCGGAATTTTGCTTACCAGGCAGCAGAGCTTTTAAAAAATACATACGGTATTAAAGAAGGCGTAACCATTTCAATTGAGAAGCAAATTCCTATAGCTGCGGGTCTAGCGGGTGGAAGCAGCGATGCAGCGGCTACATTGCGCGGTTTAAATGAGCTTTGGGATTTAAATTTAACGTTGGACGAGCTTGCGGAGCATGGAGCGGAAATCGGTTCTGACGTATCATTCTGCGTCTATGGCGGTACAGCTTTGGCAACAGGGCGCGGGGAAAAGATTAAAGAACTATCCGCACCTCCAACTTGCTGGGTCGTTTTGGCCAAGCCGAAAATTGGCGTATCGACAGCGGATGTATACGGTGGACTGAATATTGAAGGACTACAGCATCCAAACACGAAAGAAATGATTAAGGCAATTGAAACGGATGATTATGAGCTAATGTGCCATTCACTTGGAAATGTTTTGGAAACTGTAACATTTGAGCTTCATCCTGAAGTTATAACAATTAAAGAACAAATGCAGCGCTTTGGTGCCGATGCGGTACTAATGAGCGGCAGTGGTCCGACAGTATTTGGGCTAGTGGAAAATGAAGCACGTGTCAGCCGTATTTATAATGGATTACGTGGTTTTTGTGAGGAAGTTTATGTAGTACGTATGTTGGGGGAACGAAATCCACTTGCATAAATACGTATAATTATGGTAATTTGACTATTAAATATTCGTATTTTATTAATTAATGTTTAGGAGAGGGTCGCATGAAATGGAAGCGCAGTGAACGCCTTGTGGATATGACTTATTATCTACTTGAGCATCCACATCAGTTGATCCCGCTAACTTATTTTTCTGAGCTTTACAGTTCTGCAAAGTCTTCAATCAGTGAAGATTTAACAATTGTAAAGGAAACATTCGAAGAAAAAGGAATTGGGCTTTTAATTACCGTACCTGGTGCAGCGGGCGGTGTTAAATATATCCCTAAAATGGCGGAACAAGAAGTTCGTGATATAATTGGGGAATTTATGGGGGAACTTTGTCAATCCGATCGATTATTACCTGGTGGCTATTTATTTATGACGGACCTTTTAGGAAATCCGGAATTGATGAATCGCGTTGGTAAAGTATTTGCGAGCGTATTTGCAGATCGTCAAATTGATGTCATTATGACCGTAGCGACAAAGGGAATTTCAATTGCACATGCGATTGCAAGACATTTAAATGTCCCGGTTGTTGTTGTACGTCGTGACAGCAAAGTGACTGAAGGTTCAACGGTGAGTATTAATTATGTATCAGGATCATCTCGTCGTATTCAAACGATGGTTTTATCAAAACGTAGTATGAAAAGTGGGCAGCGTGTATTAATTACCGACGATTTCATGAAAGTCGGAGGCACGATGAATGGTATGAAGAACTTACTGGAAGAATTCGAATGTGAGTTGGCAGGTATCGCTGTATTAGTAGAAGCACAGCATGCTGATGTTACATTAGTAGATGATTACTATTCTTTAGTAAAACTACAGGAAGTAAGTGAGAAAGATCGCACAATTGCATTAAGTGAAGGTAATTTTTTTCAAAAGGAGAGAAATTAAAATGAAAACAGTTTCAACAACAAATGCACCAGCAGCAATCGGTCCATATGCACAAGGTATTGTAGTAAATAACATGTTTTATTCTTCTGGCCAAATTCCACTGACAGCTTCAGGGGAACTTGTAGAAGGGGATATCGAAGTACAGACAAACCAAGTATTCGAAAACTTAAAAGCTGTTTTAGCAGCAGCCGGTTCTTCTTTAAACCAAGTTGTTAAAACAACAGTATTTATGAAAGATATGAATGATTTCGCTATAATGAATGAAGTGTATGCTAGTCATTTTGGTGAGCACAAGCCAGCTCGTTCGGCAGTAGAAGTTGCACGTTTACCAAAAGATGTAAAAGTTGAAATTGAAGTAATTGCCTTAGTAAAATAATAATTTCTTAGTTCTAATTTTGAATAAACTTGTTTATAGCTTAAATCCACGGCTTTCTAATTATAGAAAAGACGTGGATTTTTTTTACTAAAAAAATATTTTGACTCTATTTACAGCAGTTATTAAGAAAAATCTCATAAATAAGTAGAATATTTAGTTTATTTTAATAATTATAAAAATTGTAGATAGAAAAAAATTACATTATATTGTATTCTATTGATAAATGATGTATTTTTAGAAATTTACTGGATGATAGAAGGATTATATTCTTTCATCCCGAATACTAAAGATTACGCATCAAACTACAGGGGGTATAAATAATGGAAGTAACTGACGTAAGACTACGACGTGTTCAAACAGAAGGACGTATGCGTGCAATTGCCTCAATTACGCTAGATGATGAATTTGTCATCCATGATATTCGTGTAATTGATGGAAATACTGGTTTATTTGTAGCTATGCCTAGCAAAAGAACACCAGATGGCGAATTCCGCGATATTGCACATCCGATTAATTCGAATACGCGCAATAAAATTCAAGAAATCGTTTTGGAAGCTTTCCATGCATCTGCTGAGGAAAATACAGAGGAAACCTTGGAGCTTGAAGAAGTGAATGTTTAATATTAATTAGGGTCACTCATATGAGGGGGCTCTTTTTTTTATGAATTATTTTCTACGCAGAAATGTTCTATAACAGAAAAGTAAAAAGAACAATAAGGTCGAAAATATACTGATTATTTACTTTTTAACGTAAAATTTTGCTGAATTAGTACACAAAAGAAAATGTGTCAAACTATTATAGATATTTTAAATTCAAACATTTGTCAAGTCTGAATACCTTGAAAAGATTATGAAATTGCTTTATAGTCATAAGAGAAAAAGAGCTAAAATGGAGGACTTGTAATATGACGAATATTTTTGCGGTCGTGCTAGCGGCTGGTCAAGGTACACGAATGAAGTCCAAATTATATAAAGTGCTTCACCCAGTATGCGGAAAGCCAATGGTGGAACATGTAATCGATCATATCAGTTCATTAAATGTTGAGCGTGTCGTAACTGTTGTAGGACATGGTGCAGAGCTGGTAAAAGAAACACTTGGAAATAAGAGTGAGTATGTTTTACAAGAAGAACAACTAGGTACAGCGCATGCAGTTCAGCAAGCTGAGCCGATTTTAAGCGGTCTTAGCGGAACTACACTTGTCGTATGTGGTGATACTCCTTTAATTCGCCCTGAAACAATGCAGGCACTGCTTGATCAACATGTATCTCAAAATGCAAAAGCAACTATTTTGACAGCGGTTACAGATGACCCGACTGGCTATGGTCGTATTTTACGTAACGAACATGGACAAGTGTCGCAAATTGTTGAACAAAAAGATGCTACATCTGAACAGCAGCTTGTGAAAGAAATTAATACAGGCACATACTGCTTTGATAATGAAGCATTGTTTGAAGCACTTAAGCTCGTTAAAAATGAAAATGCACAAGGTGAATTCTATTTACCGGATGTTATTGAAATTTTACAAAAGCAAGGTGAAACAGTTGCAGCATATGTAACAGAAAACTTTGATGAAACGCTAGGCGTAAATGACCGCTTTGCACTGTCTCAAGCAGAGGAGCTTATGCGTGCACGTATTAACGAACGTCATATGCGCAACGGTGTAACGATTATTAATCCGATTTCTACACATATTAGTGCAGACGCAGTAATCGGAAGTGATACGGTTCTTTTACCTGGAGTGATCATTGAAGGAAAAACGGTTATTGGTGAAGATTGTAAAATTGGTCCGAATAGTCATATTGTGGACAGTCAAATTGGTAGTGCAACAACGATTCATAGTTCAGTTGTGCTAAACAGCCAAGTCGGCAACGAAACAGCAGTAGGTCCGTTTGCACATTTACGTCCGGAATCTTCATTAGGAAACCATGTGAAAATTGGTAATTTCGTTGAAGTGAAGAAGAGTACGTTAGGTGATGATACGAAAGTGTCTCATTTAAGCTATATTGGCGATGCAGAAGTCGGCAGTAACGTAAATATTGGCTGCGGTTCAATTACTGTTAACTATGACGGTAAAAACAAATATAAAACAACTATTGAAGACGATGTATTCATTGGATGTAATTCGAACTTAGTTGCTCCGGTAACATTGAAAAAAGGTTCTTTCATTGCTGCAGGATCAACAATTACTAAAGAAGTTCCGGAAGATGCATTGGCGATTGCACGTGCTCGTCAGGAAAATAAATTAGGCTATGTGAGTAAATTAAATTCAAAATAAAATTAACTAAAATACAGGAGGCCATCATGCCGTATCAATACGCTGACTCAAAATTAAAAATCTTCTCATTAAATTCTAACAATCCACTTGCCAAAGAGATTGCCGATGAAATGGGTCTAGAACTAGGGAAATCATCTGTTAAACACTTCAGTGATGGAGAAGTCCAAATTAGCATTGAAGAAAGTATTCGAGGAATGGATGTATTTATCGTTCAATCTACTTCTGCACCTGTTAACGAGCATTTAATGGAACTTTTAATTATGATTGATGCTGTTAAACGTGCTTCTGCTCGTACAGTAAACGTTGTTATGCCTTACTATGGCTATGCACGTCAAGACCGTAAAGCAAAAGCGCGTGAACCAATCACTGCTAAATTAGTAGCAAACTTACTTGAAACTGCCGGTGCAACTCGTGTAATTGTATTGGATCTACACGCACCTCAAATTCAAGGTTTCTTTGATATTTTAATCGACCATTTAGTGGCTGTACCGCTACTTGCCGAACATTTCGGAACAAAAGGATTTAATGAAGAGGAATTAGTTATTGTTTCTCCAGACCATGGTGGTGTAACACGTGCGCGTAAATTGGCAGAGCGCTTAAAAGCTCCGATTGCTATTATTGATAAGCGTCGTCCAAAACCAAACGTGGCAGAAGTAATGAACATTGTTGGTAATGTAGATGGTAAAGTATGTATTTTAATCGATGATATTATCGATACGGCCGGTACGATTACGATTGGTGCAGAGGCATTAATTAAGAGCGGTGCTAAAGAAGTTTACGCATGTTGTTCACACCCTGTATTATCAGGTCCAGCAATTGAGCGTATTGAAAATTCTCCAATTAAAGAATTAGTTGTAACAAACACAATTCAATTATCTGAAGAAAAACTTTCTCCAAAAATTCAGCAATTATCAGTTGCGAAATTAATGGCAGATGCAATCTCTCGTATTTATGAAAATAAATCTGTTAGTACGTTATTCGACTAATCAATAGCAAAACAGCTTGGGAATTTTATTTCCTAGGCTGTTTTTTTATTTCATAGTAGCTTTATATGCAAATATTTGCAAAAAATCTGACAATTTATTATGTTTAGGGTGGACAAAGATAGGGTAAATGTATCTTTGTATAATTATTTAAGGGGGACGATGGAATATGACTACAGTATTACAAGCAACGAAGCGAGAAACTGGGAAACGTTCGTTATTAACCCAACTTAGAAAAGAAGGCCAACTGGCAGGTGTGCTGTATGGCTATGAAACTGAAACAACACCAATTTCGTTGGATTATAGAGACACTGCTAAAGCAGTTCAAACATATGGTTCAACAAGCGTGTTTAAAATTGAAGTAGGCGGGAAAAGAGTAAATGCAGTACTTACTGATATCCAGCGTGATGCACTAAAAGGACATGTGAAGCACGTTGACTTCCTTGCTATCAATATGAAAGAAGAACTCGAAGTGGATGTTCCAATCGCATTTATCGGAACTTCAGTTGGTGTAAAAGAAGGTGGAGTAATTACTCAACCTAACCATACATTGAAAATTAAAGTGAAGCCAAGTGAAATTCCAGACACAATTGAAATCGATGTATCCGAATTAGCAGTTGGTGAATCGTTATCTGTGGGTAATGTTCGTGATCAATTTACAGCCTTTACAATTGTAGATAATGATGACTATACATTAGCAACGGTAACACCGCCAGCAGCACCAGTTGAAGATGTTGATGCAGATGCAGATAATGTAACAGCCGATGATCTTGATGCAACGGGAGAAAAATTATCGCCTGAAAAACCAGGTAGAGAAAATTAAGCAATTGGACAGGCCGCTCTATTATATAGAGCGGTTTTTTAATGTAAAAAAATACTTCGACATACGAAAGAAAATAAGTATAATAATATGGAGATGAGTAAATATTAAGAAAAATTAGAGGACTTTATGAGAACACATAATGAAAAAATGAGTATTTACCATGGGATGGCATCTGCTGTTGCACAAAATACTTCAAACAGCTACATTCCGATTTTTGCAATGACGATTCTTGGTGCGACAAATTATCAGGTCGGGTTGATCAGTTCTTTGCCACCTTTAATTACATTGCTAATGACGTTGCCGGCTGCCATTTTACTAAACCGTGCATTCGAACAAAAAAGGCTCGTTGCTTTCTCCGTATTGGCAGCACGCTTTGTTTTCCTGCTAATTGCCTTTATTAGTTATGTACCAGGCAGTTTTGGTTCATGGTTGCTGCTTGGCCTGATTGCTGCGATGAGTGTACCGAATACGATGGCTAATATGGGCTGGCAGTCTTTTATCGGCAATATTATTGAGGAAACGCGTCGAGCGCAGTTTTTCAGTGACCGTAATCGCTTGCTGACAGTTGTAGGCCTATTTGTTACATTAACGATTGGCATTGTTATGAAAGACATGACCGCTAATCGGATAGCTTATCAAATACTATTTATGTTTACGTTCGTTGTCGGGGTTGTTGAACTGTATTTTTTATTAAAGCATGATGAACCGGCACGTGAACTGAATGTAGAAAAGAAACGTGCAATGGATTGGTCAATTTTTAAAAACAATAAATATGTCCTGTTTTTAATTGTTGCGCTCGTTTTTAACTTTGGCTGGCAAATGGCATGGGGTGTTTTTAATATTTATAATGTTCGTTATGCAGAAGCAACAATCTTCTGGATTAGTATGTTCAATGTGGCAAATATGATTGCCCAAATTATTTCGTTTTCTCTTTGGCGTAAATGGTCGCAAAAATATGGCAATATGAGTGTATTCGTCTGGGTTGCTTTTGGTATGTCGACAGCACCATTACTGATGGTTTTATCGACTAACCTGTATTATTTAGTCGCGATGTCCTTTCTTTCCGGTTTGTTTGTTTCAGGAACGGTTTTAATATTATTTAATTTATTGCTGGAAAATTCACCGCAGGAAGTCCGTACATATTGTATTACAACTTATAATGTGCTGCTGGCAGTCATCGCATTTTCTTCTCCACAGATCGGAATTTGGCTGCTCGAAACATACTCGATGGAAACAGCGATGTATTTATCGACAGCAGTTCGCTTTTTCGCAGCAGTAGGCTTCTTAGTGCTCTTCATTGTAAGGAAAATGCGCGAGAAATCATTGGCACAATACTAGAGGACGATACATACTTTTCAGGAGCATATATGATAAAATAAAGGCGATTAGAGAAAAAGGATGCGATTACTAGTGAAATTAATTATTGGTTTAGGAAATCCGGGAAAACCATATGAACATACACGCCATAATATAGGTTTTGATGTGATTGATGAATTAGCCAATCGGTGGAACGCACCATTAAATCAAACTAAATTTAATGGTATGTATGCAACGGTTCATCGTCCTGAAGGAAAAGTCATTTTATTGAAGCCGCTAACATATATGAACTTATCAGGAGAATGTGTTAGACCTCTAATGGATTATTTTGATATAGAAATTGAAGATATTATTGTTATTTATGATGATTTAGATCTGGAAACGGGTAAGTTAAGATTACGCGGCAAAGGAAGTGCTGGTGGACATAACGGGATTAAGTCATTAATTCAGCACTTAGGGACACAGGAATTTAACCGAATTCGTGTCGGAGTTAGCCGCCCGCCGGCAGGTATGAAAGTGGCGGATTACGTATTGGCCAAATTTTCAAAAGAGGATCAGCCAATTGTAAAAGAAGCTGTCGAAAAGAGCTGTGATGCTGTGGAGACAGCTTTAACAAAGCCGTTTTTAGAAGTGATGAACAAATTTAACGGCGCATAAATTAATCAAAATATGGTTAGACTTTAATATACATAAGTGTTTAAAGGAGGCCATGGGAGATGCCTGTACGCTACCGCTGTAGACATTGTGAGGTAGAGATTGGTACTTTGCCTTTCGATGCAGAAGAAACGGTTCAAAAGCTTCATTTGTTTGAAATAGGTGAAATCGATGAATTTATTAAAAAAAATGAGCGGGGAGAAACGACCGTTTACAGCATTTGTGAACATTGTGAAGATTCATTGCGTCAGTTTCCCGATTACTATGCGTTAAAAAGATGGTTACAGTAGAGGAGTTGCTTTGGTCGCATAAACTGCGCCAAGGCTTTTTCCATTTCCGTTTTCATTTATCGAAAAAGAGAAGGGGGACTAGACGTGGATACGATTCATCAAATATTTAAAAAAGATAAACAGATTGATAATATGATAGAGCAAATTCAAAAGAATCAAGCAAACGATCACCTTATTACGGGGTTAACGGGAAGTGCAAGACCCGCATTGATTCATACAATCTATCAAGAGACAAATAAATCGATTTATATCGTGTCCTCAAACCTATTGCAGGCGCAAAAGTTAGTAGATGATTTGACTGCATTAGTTGGTGAAGGGCATGTTCATTATTACCCTGCTGAGGAGTTTATCGCAGCCAATATGACGACTTCTTCCCATGAGCTGCGTGCACAGCGTATTGCTACATTAGGGCGTTTAGTCAATCAGGAACGCGGAATCTATATTATTCCGGTTGCAGGTATGCGCAGTATGCTAAGCTCACCTCAAAAATGGCTTGGATACGAACTTTACACTTCTTTAGGCCAAGATGTCCACATCAATATTTGGTTAGATAAGCTTGTCGAAATGGGCTATACGAGAAGTGAAATGGTTACAACACCAGGTGAGTTTGCGATGCGCGGCGGAATTTTGGATATTTATCCGCCATATGCACAAGATCCGATTCGTATTGAGTTATTTGATACGGAAGTGGATTCGATTCGTACCTTTTCCGCCGATAATCAGCGTTCAATTGAAAAATTAAATGAAATTAAAATTTTCCCTGCCACAGAGCTTCTTTTAACGAAAGAAGAGCGTATAAAACTTGCAGAACGCCTGGAAGTGTCATTGGCAGCTAGTTTAAAAAAGGTGCGCAAAAAGGAAACCCAGGAATTGCTCATGCAAAATATTCAACATGATATTGAGCTGCTGCGTCTTGGTCATCTGCCGGATCATATTGCAAAATATGGCTCGCTTTTATTTGAACAGCCGTATTTTTTAGGTGATTACTTTAAAGAGGATGGTCTTGTTTTATTTGATGAATTGGGCCGTATCCAGGAAGTAATGGAAGCCTGGGAACGTGAAGAAAATGAATGGTTTATTTCATTGATTGAAGGGGGCAAAATGCTTCACGATGTAAAGCCATCCCATTCATTAAAAGAAGTGCTTTCAATGCTGAAACAGCAGAAAATGTATTTCGCATTATTCACAAGAACATTTGCAGGCATTACTCTTAAAAAGACAATCAACATTTCCTGTAAACCGATGCAGCAGTTCCACGGACAAATTGCTTTACTGCAAAATGAAATTGAACGTTGGTCAAATGAAAAGTTCGTCGTGTTATTTACGGCCAATTCTGAAAGCCGGATAAAGGCGATGCAAAATTTACTGGATGATTATCATATTGCTTCAACAATCGGTTATGCTGATGAACCAGGTATTTATTTAGTCAATACGGCATTGTCGTCAGGTTTTGAGCTGCCGTTACAGAAAATAGCGGTTGTTACGGATGATGAGCTTTTTAAACAACAGGCGAAGAAAAAATCACGGCCACAGCAGATGACAAATGCTGAGCGAATAAAGTCATATACCGAAATTAAATCAGGCGATTATGTTGTACACGTACATCATGGTATCGGGAAATATATTGGCATCGAAACACTTGTTGTGAATGGTACGCATCAAGATTATTTGCATGTACGCTACCGTGAGGACGATAAGTTATATGTACCTGTAGATCAAATCGAACTGATTCAGCGTTATGTGCCATCAGGTGAAAAAGAACCGAAACTTCATAAACTCGGCGGCACGGAGTGGAAGAAAACACATAAGAAAGTTTCGAATGCAGTACAGGATATTGCGGACGATCTAATCAAACTTTATGCAAAGCGCGAAGCGGAAAAAGGTTATGCCTTTTCTCCTGATTCCGATGAGCAACGAAGCTTTGAGGCTGCTTTCCCATACGAGGAGACAGAAGATCAGTTACGCACAATCGCTGAAGTGAAAATAGATATGGAACGGGAACGTCCAATGGATCGACTTGTTTGCGGGGATGTAGGATACGGAAAAACAGAAGTTGCCATTCGAGCTGCATTTAAAGCTATTTTAGATGGCAAGCAAGTGGCCTTCTTAGTGCCGACTACCATTTTGGCGCAACAGCACTATGAAACGATCTCGAAGCGATTTGAAGACTATGCAATCAATGTAGGACTGCTTAGTCGTTTCCGCACGAAAAAGCAGCAGACAGACACGTTAAAAGGCCTAAAAGAAGGTACAGTTGATATGGTGATAGGTACACACCGTATTCTATCGAAGGATGTAGTATATCAAGATTTAGGCCTGCTTATCGTCGATGAGGAGCAGCGTTTTGGTGTAACACATAAAGAGAAGATTAAGCAGCTCCGGACTAATGTCGATGTACTGACGTTAACCGCAACACCAATTCCGCGTACACTGCACATGTCAATGGTAGGAGTGCGTGACCTGTCGGTTATCGAAACACCGCCACAAAACCGCTTCCCTGTCCAAACGTATGTAATGGAACATAACGGAGCGCTTGTACGTGAAGCGATTGAACGTGAAATGGCGCGCGGTGGACAAGTGTTTTATTTATATAATCGAGTAGAGGATATTACAAGAAGAGTAGAAGAAATTCAGATGCTTGTTCCAGATGCACGAGTTGCCTTTGCGCATGGCAAAATGACAGAGGCAAAGCTTGAATCGGTTATTTTATCGTTTATAGAAGGTGAGTATGATGTACTTGTCACAACAACGATTATCGAAACAGGTGTAGATATTCCAAATGTAAATACTTTAATTGTTCATGATGCGGATCGTATGGGTCTTTCCCAGCTGTATCAGTTGCGAGGACGTGTAGGGCGTTCGAATCGTATTGCCTATGCGTATTTTATGTATGAACGTGATAAAGTTCTTACTGAAGTGGCCGAGCAGCGTTTGCAGGCAGTAAAAGAATTTACGGAATTAGGATCAGGCTTCAAAATTGCGATGCGTGACTTATCGATTCGTGGTGCCGGGAATTTACTTGGTGCTCAGCAGCATGGCTTTATCGATTCAATCGGTTTTGATTTGTATTCACAAATGCTGGAAGAAGCAGTTGAAGAACGTCGTACCGGTGTGAAGAGAGAAGAGAAGCAAGATGTAGAGATTATGCTGCATATTGATGCTTACATTCCAGACGCGTATATTCCGGATGGCTACCAGAAAATCCAGATGTATAAACGGATTAAGGCGATGGAACGCATCGAGGATTATTTGGAAATTATCGATGAACTGCAAGACCGTTTTGGAGATTTACCGGTTGAAACAGAGCGTCTGATGCGCGTGGCCCGTATGAAAGTTTGGGCGAAAGAGGCAGATGTGCTTTCAATAAAAGAAAAGCAGCAGGTTGTATCTATTATTCTTTCAGAAGAAGGAACAGCCAATACAAACGGTGCGCAAATCGTTGAGCAATCAATGGAGTTTGGTCGTGCGGTCGGTTTTGGAATGGAAGGAACACAGCTGGTAATTACAGTAGATTACAATAAGTGCGGGAAACACCTGCCATTTGATGTAGTAGAAAAAATGATGCAAATTATTGCGTCTGCAAAAAAAAATTCATAAAAAAAGAGAGGAAATGTTAAAAGTTTGCGACTTTTAACATTTCCTCTCTTTTCGTTTGGATAAAGAGAATGAATTATAAGAAAGTTTGTTGCACACTATAATGTACTCCGTTCGAATAATTTAAGCGTTGAAGCAACTCTTCGCGGTTACGGTGTTCTTCGCGTATTTCTAATAACTGTTTTTCTCTTGTCGTGGAAGCAGAAACTAAATCACGCTGGCCATTAGGCTTTTCTAAGTAACGTTTAAAAATGCCGTTTTCAAATTTTGAAACAGCTGTAGACCGTTCCTTCGATAAATCCGGGTAATAGGCTAGATGTGTGCCTGCATAATATTGATGCTGGCGATATGCATCCGGTGTTGACGTAATACGATCGACTCTTACCATTACTGCACCTCCAAAAAGATTGTTTTATTTTGTCTATTGCCTTTTTCATAAAAACAAAACATAAAATGAAAGAAAACGTTGTAATTTCCCATAACAGATTTTAAAAAATAGGTACTTCATCATATTTGAATCAGCATATACGAAATATTATTTTATCCTTTTCGAACAATGCATAGTTTCATGTATTTCTTTCCATACTAGGAGCATCATGCTGTGAATTGATGGAAAGTGAGGGAACATGAACGATGAAAGCAACAGGAATAGTTCGCCGCATCGATGATTTAGGTCGTGTTGTTATCCCAAAAGAAATCAGAAGAACACTTCGCATCCGTGAAGGGGATCCCCTTGAAATTTATACGGACCGCGAAGGAGAAGTGATTTTAAAGAAGTATTCGCCAATTAATGACTTAGGCGAATTCGCACAACAATATGCGGAATCATTATTTGAAACATTAGGTACCCCGACATTAATAAGTGACCGAGATGAAGTAATAGCCGTTGCAGGCGTTTCGAAAAAAGATTATGTGGCGAGACGTTTAACAGTATTTGCAGAAGATATTATCAAAAACAGGTCACCTGTAAGTGAGAAGCTGGAGATGTCGATTGAACTTGTAGCAGGACAGTATGAACAAGTGAAATCGTATTGCATCGTACCGATAGTTTCGAATGGAGATCCGATTGGTGCTATTTATTTAATATCACGGGCCCATTTTATCGGTGAAGTCGAACAAAAAACTGCTGAAACAGCAGCCAACTTTTTAGCAAAGCAAATGGAAAACTAAAATCACTTCAAAACGTCCATATTAATGGGCGTTTTTTTAATTCCTCGCGTAAAATTAGCAAATGGTTTTCATGATATAATTAGTACATTGTATGAAATAGAGGAAGGAAATAGAATGACTTCGCAAAGTTATGGTATGAAAAATTATATGAAGGGCGCTCTTCTTCTGACAGTAGCGGCGCTATTAGTAAAAATATTAAGCGCCATCTACCGGGTTCCTTATCAAAACTTAGTAGGTGACCAAGGGTTTTATGTGTATCAGCAAGTGTACCCGTTTATCTCATTTTTTGTCGTATGGACATCAAGCGGATTTGCTGTTGCCATTTCCAAAATGCTCGCTGATATTGAAGGGCGTGGTGGTACATACGAAGAAAGACGATCTGTATCGCGCATTATTTTTTACTATTTAACAGCATTGGCCATTATCTTCTTCTGTCTGTTATTTTTTGGTGCGCAGCCTTTAGCTAATTTGATGGAAGATTCTCAGCTGGCAGGATTATTGCAAGTTGGCTCATTTATTACGTTATGTATGCCACTGCTTGCTGTTTTAAAGGGCAACTTCCAATCGGAAAGTAAAATGCAGCCCGTTGCCTATGCTCAAGTGTTCGAACAAATGATTCGGGTATCAATTATATTAGTCGGAACAATTGTGTTGCTGCAGTATACACAATCTGTTTACGCAGCAGGGAAAATGGCGATGCTCGGTACAGTTGTCGGGGAAATAGCAGGTATTGTTCTGCTGCTCTACTTTTTGAAACGGCAGTATCAGCCTTCAGGGAAAATAGTGCGTGTAAAAATTTGGCCGATTTTAAAAGAGGTCACATTATACAGTATCGCGATCAGTATGAGTGCGTTGCTATTATTATGCTTCCAGCTTGTAGATTCCTTTACGATATATAAAATGCTTGTCCAATCGGGAATGCCTACAGTAGAAGCGATGGAAGTGAAGGGGATTTATGACCGCGGGCAACCGCTTGTGCAGCTTGGAATCGTTATTGCTACATCTTTATCGCTGGCCATTGTGCCGCTTGTTGCATTAAAGGCAAATCAGCCTAATGGTCGCGGTGCAAAGCCGTTTATCCAATTAACTTTCCGGAGCTCCCTCATATTCGGAGTTGCTGCGGCACTCGGATTGATACTTGTTATGCCTTATGTGAATCAAATGCTGTTTAAGACGGATGCCTATTCAAATGTGTTGAAACTTTATTCGTTTCAAATTATTCCGTTATCGATTATTTTAACGTTTACAGCGATTTTACAGGGCTATAGCAAATTAAAGGGGCCTGCCGTTTTTTTAGGATTCGGAATCATATTAAAATGTATAGGGAACATTATTTTAATCCCTCATTATGATGTGTTGGGCGCGGCAATAGCGAGTAATATCGGTCTGATTTTTACAGCTGTTGCACTTATAATTTATTTAAAAAAACTAACGTCGATCTGCCTGGCAAATCGTTCGTTTTATAGAAAACTGGCCATTGCCTGCCTTGTCATGATCGTCGTCGTACAAGTTGCTGTTTACAGCTTAAACAGCTTGTTTACCGGCTTGTTTAGTCGCTTTGATGCACTTATTTACAGCGGTGTGCTTGTCATGCTTGGCGCAGGGACTTTTATTACAGCAGTCGCAAAAATGCGTGTATTAACTGAAAAGGATTGGTTTTTAATCCCGCTCGGCAGGAGAATGGCTGCATATCAACTATTGTTAAATCGAAAGAAGTAGGTGTATAACTTGAATCAATTAACTGTTATTGGCTTAGGAGCAGCCGATTTTGAACAAATGCAAATGGGTGTTTATAAAAAAATTAAAGCAGCCAAAAAAATATATGTCCGAACAGAGGACCATCCTGTCATCCAGGACTTAAAACTGGAAGGAATCGAGTTCACGAGCTTTGATGATGTGTATATTAAACATGGCTCGTTCGGTCCCGTTTATGAAGAAATTGCAATGCGTCTTATTGAGGCTGTAGCAAAAGAGGACATAATGTATGCTGTTCCGGGACATCCGCTCGTAGCAGAACAGACCGTCCAGCACTTAATTGAAGCGGACCGCAACGGGCAGATCAAGCTTGTAATCGAGGGAGGGCAAAGCTTTTTAGACCCGATTTTCGGCGCTTTAAAAATTGATCCGATTGAAGGGTTTCAGCTATTGGACGGGACGAGCATGTCTATCCATGATATGAACATGCGCCAGCACATTTTGATTGCCCAAGTGTATGATTCGTTCAGTGCGTCAGAAGTAAAGCTCACATTAATGGAAAAATATCGTGATGACTACCCGGTAACGATTGTTACAGCAGCGGGGTCTATACAGGAGTCATTGCGTACTGTGCCGCTTTATGAGCTTGATCAGGCAGCAGAGATCAATAATTTAACGACGGTATATGTGCCGCCTGTTCAATCTGATGAGGAGGCCTTACGGGACTGGACAACATTCCGTCAAATCATTGCAACGTTGCGTGGCCCTGACGGCTGTCCTTGGGATCAGAAACAAACGCATGAATCATTGAAAAAATACTTATTGGAAGAAGCACATGAGTTTTTAGCAGCGGTCGATGCCGAAGATGACTTTGCTATGGTTGAAGAGCTCGGCGATGTCCTTTTACAAGTGTTTTTACATGCTCAAATAGGGGAAGATAACGGGTATTTCACATTGGAAGAAGTGCTTGCATCGATCAGCGAAAAAATGATTCGCCGTCACCCGCATGTTTTTGGGAATGTGACTGCAGAAGATGCGGAAACTGTAGTAGCCAATTGGGAAGAAATTAAAAAGCAGGAAAAAGGCCATGTAGATGACGAACAATTATTAAAGAACGAATATAGTCCGTACTCATCACTTCAAACATCGTACAACTATCAGAAAAAAGCGGCGACAGTTGGTTTTGATTGGCCAAATGCTGACGATGCATGGGAGAAGTTTACGGAAGAATGGCAAGAATTCCGCGAAGAAATAACGCAAGGTAACGATATAAGCCGTACTGATGAATTCGGGGATGTATTATTCACACTTGTGAACATCGCACGCTTTTATAAAATTTCACCTGAAGAAGCGATGCTACATGCCAACGAAAAATTTGCACGTCGCTTTCATTTTGTTGAGCAAAGTGTAGCTAAGAGCGGCAAGAAGTTCAGTGATTTTACATTAGAGCAGCTGGATGCATTTTGGAATGAAGCAAAACAACTGGAAAAAGGGGAGTAATGGGATGCGCTTAGATAAATTTTTAAAAGTATCACGTTTAATTAAACGTCGAACATTAGCAAAGGAAGTAGCGGTGCAAGGCCGTATTACGATCAATGATAAAGTAGCAAAGGCAAGCAGTACCGTAAAAGTAGGCGATGAGCTGGCAATTCGTTTCGGTCAAAAAATTGTAACGGCACGTGTCGAAGAAATCCGCGAAAATGTGAAAAAAGAAGATGCATTAAAAATGTTCACGATAATAAAAGAAGAGCGATTAGAGAAAGTTGAACCTGAATTTATTGATGATGAAGAATAAGAATAGGGCATGACCAACTTTTTGAGTCATGCTTCTTTCCGTTGGTGCATATAGTGTACAACTATAAGCTCAAAGGGGGACTTGCATTGACTATTCATCAAGAAAGCGCACGTTATACCATTTCGTCAGGAGATCACTTAGTAACGGTACGTAATCGTAAACGGATGGACATGACATCTGTTAAAAGTATCGAACGATTTGATCAGGAAGAATTTTATGTGAATACATCACAAGGGCATTTATTGATTCGTGGTGAGGAACTGCGTATTGTTCATTTAGATGTGGACAAGGGATTACTGACGTTAGAAGGGGAAGTGAAGCAATTCCAATACGATGAAAGCGAGAGTGGCTTATCGAAAAGTTTCCTTCATAAATTGTTTGGATGATGATGAGTGCGCAGCTTATAAGCATTCTTGTCATGTTTATAAGCGGAGTTGCTGTAGGTGCAATAATCGATTGTATCCGCATTAATGTAAATCGTATCCCTCTAAAAAATATTCGACGTATTACCTGGATTTTAGAATGGATAGTCTGGTTAATACTAGGGGTTACTACGTTTTATTTGTTATTTATAGTAAAAGGAGGGCAATGGCGGGTAGTTGATCCACTTGCCCAAATCGCCGGAATTGCAACTTATGAATTGCTGTTCCAAAAAATTATCCGCTTTGTTGGAAGAGTATGTATAAATTTATTTGTGAAGCCGGTTATTTTTATTGGACATGTAGTAGTTAAACTGGTTAAAAATATTATAAAACTAGTAATAGGGATTGTATTATTTATTTGCCGTCCCTTTATTAAGTTTTTCAAGAAATATTTGTTAAAAAACTTTAAAACACAGCAGTGAACTCGTATAATGATAACAACTATTGATTGTGAGGGAGGAGACGGAAATGGGAAGAAGAAATGTGCAAGAAGAGCTACATAACCATAATGTCCAGTCGTTGAATAACGATTATGTCCGCTCAAATCCGCAAGCAAAAGCTCAAATTAAAGCAAAAATTGCTGTACGTCGTCGCAGAAGATTAGCAGTATTTTTCATTTTAGCAACTGTAGTAATAGCCGTATTAGTAAAAGCGAACATGGTCCAAAGTGATCGCCTCGCCGCGAAACAAGAAGCGAAAGCCGCGGTTGAAGAACGATTGGAAGAAGCGCTTCACAGACAAGAGCTATTGAATTTGCAGATTGCGAAGCTGGAAGATGATGAGTATATTGCGAAGCTGGCAAGAAAAGAATTTTTCCTTTCTGAAGAAGGCGAAATTATTTTCACAATACCGAATAAATCGGACAAAGAAAATAAAGACAAGCCTGAAGATGACAAATAATATTGTAAAACGCGTTATATAAAGAAAAATGTGACTTTGAAATTTAATAAAAAACCAGTCAGTATTGTAATTTCGTGATAAAATTTCTGGTATTAATTGCCTTTAGGTAGAGTGTCTTGTTGACACTCTTTTTATGTTAGCTATAATTAGAGAAGAAGCTATTGAACAAAAGTTTCATTATAATTGATAAATGGCTTTTCAATCGAAGAGTCTCTTAAAATTTAAGGAGGAGCATTTTTTTTATGTCAATTGAAGTAGGCAGCAAAGTACAAGGTAAAGTAACAGGAATCACAAATTTCGGTGCATTCGTTGAGCTTCCAGATGGGAAAACAGGTTTAGTTCACATTAGTGAAGTGGCAGATAACTACGTAAAAGATATTAACGAGCATCTTAAAGTAGGCGATGAAGTCGAAGTTAAAGTGATGAATGTTGAAGCGGATGGAAAGATTGGTCTTTCAATTCGTAAAGCAAAGCCTCAAGCTGAGCGACCAGAGCGTCCACAGCGTCCTCGTCGCGAAAACAACCGTTCTAACGATCGTAATGATCGTCAACCAAAAGAGAACTTTGAACAGAAGATGGCGCGTTTCTTAAAAGATAGCGATGAGCGTTTAACTACATTAAAGCGTGCAACTGAGTCTAAGCGCGGTGGCCGTGGAGCTCGCAGAGGATAATTTTGCTGGCTGTTTGAACGTAGAAAAAGTGTCAAATAGATAAAGCGATGGATTGTAAGTGCAAAACTTACAATCCATCGCTTTTTTTCGTAAAGAAGATATAGGGGTCCGTAATTAGATCATTCTTTTTCAGAGTTATGCTTGATGAGCACACGGATAAGGGTAACAAAGCAAAAAATGCCTCCAATTAAACCGATTGCAATCATAATTATTTGTAATGGGAGCGGCAAGTTTGTCAATATGACGCCTCCAACGACTAGAAGCATGCTAATACCGCAAAGAAAAGCTAAATATGTAAAGTTTTGCACCAAAGAAAACGCCTCCTCTTATTTAATAAGTATAATGTATAAGGGAGAGTGTGTGTCACGAAATTACAGAATACGAATAGAGACAAAAATAAAAGCCGCCTAGGAATACTAAGTTCCTAAACAGCTTTTGAGATGACCCGTACGGGATTCGAACCCGTGTTACCGCCGTGAAAGGGCGGTGTCTTAACCACTTGACCAACGGGCCTATAAATGGTGGCGGCAGAGGGAGTCGAACCCACGACCTTTCGGGTATGAACCGAGTGCTCTAGCCAACTGAGCTACACCGCCAAAATTAACAACAAAACTAATAATACATTGCAGTCTATTTAGTGTCAACACTATTTTTTTGTAATTTCCACTATCATAATACGCATAAAGTTACTTTGTATTATTTTTTGTAATTTCTACTAAAAAACGCGTAAAAACGCGCATATTACCGTAAAAAAACCGTCGAACAATTTTTTGACGCCAATCCTACAAACAGACAAATTTCACTTTTTCAGCTTTATATAATAGCGTTAAAAAGAAAAGGTGATAGTAAAAATGGTGACATTAAATAATCAAAATGAGTTTCAAACACTAAACTTAAGCTTATTCTTATATAAAGAAAAATCGAGAATGATAATAGCGAGTGTTATAGCGTTTGCAGCTTTCTGTTTTGCACAGGCAGTTTTCTTTGAAGCTGTTACTCCGTTATTTTTACCTTTTTGGCTTGTTATTCGAACGAGATTTGTCTCATTTCAGAAGAGTGCTTTACTAGGGGGAATACTAGGAACGCTCTTTCTTGGCTTTGGACAAGCAGCTGTTGTTTTAGTGCAGCTTTTCTTCATGGAATGTCTCGTCCGGTTTAAGTTTATAAAAATATCCCCTTACTTTTTACTAGCCAGTACAATTATTGCTATTCAACTAGCATGGCAGATGATGCTTCATAGCGGTATGCCATCCGTCATGACATTATTTTATATCGTATATGAATGCTTTTTTGCGGTATCGATTTTGTTTTTTATGCGTATTTTGACATTGCCGAGTAAAGAAAATGGAAATATCGAGTGGACAAGAGAAAAAATAACGGCAATTATTGTCGTTTTGGCCGGTATGTTGATCGGCATGGAAAACTTAGCGCTTTTTTACTTTTCAATGGCGCTGATCGTTCTTCACTTCCTCATTTGCCTTGTAGCCTATGCCTCTACGGTTGGAGCTACGGTCATCTTTTCATTATCTCTTGGCTTTTTTATCGGCTTAGCAAACTTATCTTTCACAGGTATGATGATTTTATATGCTTGTACGGGGCTGGTCGCAGCTTTTGTACAAAATCAGGGACGTTATGTCGTTGCGCTCTTTAGTTTTCTGCCAAGTATCTTTTTCTTCTTTTATGATGCGACATTACCGATTGATAGTGTTTATTTTATATCGATGCTTACAGGGGCCATCATTTTTCTGCTTTTGCCGAAAAATATACTTGAGTATTGTAAAATGTACTATAAACAAACAACAGTCAGCATCATTCAAGTGAACCGTAATGAAGTGGTGGAAGTGCAGCTTAAGCAGTTTCAGCAATTTGTATCTTTTATGAAGGAGCTTGTGTTTGATCATTTCACACAAAATAAGACCAAAAGTAAGACAACTGCAGAACCGTTTCTAATTTGCTCCAGCTGTTTCAAATATGAAGAGTGCTGGGGGAGAAACGGGGAGATGGAAGGAATTATTGATTCGTGGAGATTAGCAAAAAGAAGTACGAAACCGGTTAGCTGGATTCGGGTAGAAGAGCAGCTGAAAGGGAAATGCATTAAATCTTCTAAATTGCTGGAAGAACTAGAGTCTGCTTTACACAAAGAGCATATGGAGAGACAGTTCTATCATGGCAAAAAAATGATTGCCTTACAGCTTCGGGATTTAAGCAGTCACTTTGAAAAGCTGTTAAACAGCCAGCGATTAGAAATCGGCACATCGGAAATGGATGGGGAGATGCAGCAATTTTTAAAAGAACATGATATTAACTGTTTGCATATTCAGTGGATAAAAAATGAAATAGGGAATCGAGAGTTCGTTTGTTATGTCGCAGATCATCGTGATGCACATGTCGTTATCCACCAACTAGAGCAGCAACTGTTTGAATTTTTGCATGAACCATTGAAAGGTGAACAGATTTACGAGCAGCACTCGCCTATTTTTTACCGTCAAATTAAGTTTACTTCAGCAATTCGTTATCAGTTGGAGTATGATATATATACGTATTCCCACGCAAATCATGCAATTTCCGGTGACTCTTACCGTGTGTTTCCGATTCATCCGGGACTTATGGCGATTATGCTGTCGGATGGAATGGGGACGAATGTGCGAGCAAATCGTGAAAGTGAACGCTTAATTCAAATGATGCAGGATTGCCTTACGTATAACATGGATCCTGAAACAGCGATGCACACAATGCATTATGTAATGTCGCTGAAAAACGATTCGGACATGTATGCAACAATGGATTTTGCACTTGTCGATTTACAGTTCGGCCATTTATGGTGTTGGAAAGCGGGAGGCATGACGACATATGTGTTAAGAGGGAATGATCTATTCAAAATAGAAAGTACAAGTGCCCCGATTGGTTTTTTACCTAATTTCGCAATTGATACGGAAATGACGCAACTATTGTCAGAGGATGTTATTTTAATGATTTCTGATGGATTATTTTCACCATCTGCGCAATGGGATGCACAGGAGCAATTATTTATCAGGCTGATTCGTCAAGGGCTGGAAAATGGCGCTTCCATCCAGGTTGTATTATTCGATGTCATGACACAATTCAAACAAAGATACCCGATTGCAGACGATTGCACCGTAATGCTATTCCGTTTGCAGCATGTAATAAAACCGTGGCAAGTATTCAGACCAGCAATCACACATTGAAATGTAATATGAGGTGAGTAAATGCACACTTTAGAACATCAAGTATTAGCGTATATAAAAGAGCAGCAGCTTATTAAAAGTGGAGATAAACTATTAATTGCTTGTTCAGGAGGCGTTGATTCAATGGCGCTTCTTTCTTTTTTTTATCATTTCCGAAACTATTTTCAAATTGAGCTCGCCGTGGCGCATGTTGACCATATGCTGCGCGGCGAACAATCTGCTCAAGACCTCCAATTTGTTGAGCAAGCATGTAATGACTGGGCGATACCTTTCTATAGCTGTGCGATACCCATTGCGGAAATCCACAAAAAAGAAGGCGGAAACATTCAGGCGATTTGCCGGAAGGAACGCTATCATTTCTTTGAAACCGTCATGCATACACATAAGTTTTCAAAATTAGTAACGGCACATCATGCGGACGATCAGCTCGAATCAATGTTAATGGCATTGACGAAAGCGAGTTCACTAAACGGATTGAAAGGTATTTTACCGTCACGTAAATTTCAACAATTTACCGTAATTCGTCCTTTTTTGATGGTTACAAAAGACGAAATTGGGGAATATTTACATAGTAAAGGTCATTTATACCGTGAAGATCCAAGCAATGCAAAGAATAACTATACCCGTAATCGTTTCCGTCACAATGTCGTCCCAGTCTTGAAGGAAGAAAACCCCCTTGTTTCCCGGCACGCAGTCCACATTGCACAGCAGCTTTTAGATGATGATTCGTATTTAATGGAGCTTGCAGAAGAGCGTTTTTCGAAGCTTTTTCAGAAAGTCGACAAAAATTGTTATAAAGTGAAGGTTTCGGAACTGCAAAAAGAGCCACTTGCTTTACAAAGAAGGCTCATTTTAATACTATTAAGTTATCTTTATAACGATTCAAATACGATTCAAAGCTACGCACTTTGTACGACGATTTTGACGTTATTCTCAACGTCGGATGGAAGTCGTATACTTGATTTACCGGAGAATTTTATTGCGCGTCAACAATACGATGAAGTTGTATTTGAATATAAGCAGCAGGACTTGCCGACATCAAATCAACAAATCGCTTTGAATGAGTGGTGTGTGCTTGGAACGATGCGCATATATATTGGGGAACTTGCACGATGTGATGAGGACTTACTGCAAAAGTATCCGCATCACTTTTTCACCGCATCAACTGTATCGTTTCCCTTATTCGTAAGGGCTCCCAAACAAGGGGATCGTATTTTGCTACAAGGTATGCCGCATCAGAAAAAAGTATCTCGCATTTTTATTGATGACAAGATTCCTTTAACAAAAAGAGCTAGCTGGCCATTGTTAGTCGATGCTAATGATGACCTTTTAGCGATAGTAGCTGTACGCGTTAACAATAAATTTTCTAATGTAAAGTCGGCATTGCATGAAATGGTGCTTCTTGTCGATAGCAATGAACGTCTTTAGAAAGTTTGAACAATAAAAGGAGGAATCTACTCATGATTCAAAATGACATCGAAAAAATTATGATTACAGAAGAACAAATCCAGGAACGTATTAAAGAGCTTGGCGCTCAATTGACAGAGGAATACAAAGACATGTTCCCATTAGCTGTCGGGGTGCTAAAAGGTGCAATGCCATTTATGACGGATCTGATGAAACGTTTCGATTCTTATGTAGAGCTGGACTTTATGGATGTTACTTCATATGGGAATGCAACTGTTTCATCTGGAGAAGTAAAAATTCTTAAAGACTTAAATACAAGTGTTGAAGGTCGCGATGTCATTATTATTGAAGACATTATCGACAGTGGTTTAACTTTAAGCTATTTAGTGGATTTATTTAAATACCGTAAAGCAAAATCGATTAAAATCGTAACGTTACTGGATAAGCCATCTGGTCGTAAAGTGGAATTGAATGCAGATGTTGTTGGCTTCGAAGTTCCGGACGGTTTTGTTGTAGGCTACGGTCTAGATTATGCAGAGAAATATCGTAACTTACCTTACATTGGAATTTTAAAACGTGAAGTATACTCATTCTAATATTTTCTAGATTGTACAAACCTTCAATTTTAAGGCAAGCATCCAGGACATAAGTAGTAAATGAGCGCATTTTGTCATAATTCGTTTTAACGTTTAAAATGTGCGGTGCTTTTTATTGTATGAAAATTTCAACGTATGTTAAGATTTTACTTATAGTTTTTCTGTAACGTTGTGAGGAGGCTGGGGATGAATCGAATATTTCGATACACCATATTTTATTTACTAATATTTCTCGTGATTATCGGGATTTTTGGAACATTTAATGGTGGAAAAAAGACAACTGAAAACCTTGATTACTATGCGTTTTTTGAGGCTTTAGAGAGCAATGAGATTGCTTCTATGGACATACAGCCTGAAAGAGGCGTGTATAAGATTGTAGGTCAGATGAGAGGCGCTGAAGAAGGCGAAACTTTCACAGTGAACGTTTTACAAAATGACCAAACTTCTGTAGACCGTATTTTGCAAGTTGAAGAACAAGTTGCAAACGGTGAATATCCAGGAGTGGAAATTTTAGAACAACCACAAACAAGTGGGTTCGTAACATTCCTTACGAGCATCATTCCATTTGTCATCATTATTATTTTATTCTTCTTCTTACTAAGCCAATCGCAAGGTGGCGGTAATAAGGTGATGAACTTCGGGAAGTCAAAAGCTAAGCTATTTGATGACACGAAGAAAAAAGTTCGTTTCAATGACGTGGCAGGTGCCGACGAAGAGAAACAAGAACTAGTTGAAGTAGTAGATTTCTTAAAAGATCACCGTAAATTCACTGATATCGGTGCACGTATTCCTAAAGGGATTCTATTAGTAGGTCCTCCAGGTACAGGTAAAACATTACTTGCACGTGCTGTTGCCGGTGAAGCGGGCGTACCATTCTTCTCGATTTCAGGTTCTGATTTCGTAGAGATGTTCGTCGGTGTCGGTGCATCTCGTGTTCGTGACTTATTTGAAAACGCTAAGAAAAATGCCCCATGTATCATTTTCATCGATGAGATTGATGCAGTAGGTCGTCAACGTGGTGCAGGTCTTGGTGGTGGACACGATGAGCGTGAACAAACATTAAACCAATTACTAGTTGAAATGGATGGTTTCGGTGCAAACGAAGGTATTATTATCATCGCTGCAACAAACCGCCCGGATATTCTAGATAAAGCATTATTACGTCCGGGTCGTTTTGACCGTCAAATTACAGTTGGTCACCCAGACGTAAAAGGCCGTGAAGCAATCCTTAAAGTACATGCACGCAATAAGCCATTATCAGATACAGTTGATTTGGCAGCTGTTGCACAACGTACACCAGGATTCTCAGGTGCAGATTTAGAAAACTTGTTAAACGAAGCAGCACTAGTAGCAGCTCGTAAAAACAAAAAATCAATAAACATGGCTGATATTGATGAAGCTTCTGACCGCGTAATTGCCGGTCCTGCAAAAGCAAGCCGTGTATACTCTCCAAAAGAGAAAAAGCTTGTTGCATTCCATGAAGCTGGTCACGTAGTGGTCGGTCTTGAATTGGATGAAGCAGATACTGTTCATAAAGTAACGATTGTCCCTCGTGGTCAAGCTGGTGGTTATGCCATCATGTTACCGAAAGAAGAGCGTTTCTTCACAACGAAGCAAGAGTTACTTGACCGTATTGCCGGATTGCTTGGCGGACGTGTTGCGGAGGAAATCGTGCTTGGCGAAGTATCAACAGGTGCACATAATGACTTCCAGAAAGTAACGAGCATTGCACGTGCAATGGTAACAGAATACGGAATGAGCAATAGTCTTGGTGCTGTTCAATACGGCTCAAACCAAGGCGGTAACCCATTCTTAGGTCGTGACTTCGGTTCAGATCAAAATTATTCTGATACAGTAGCATATGAAATTGATAAAGAAGTTCAGCGTATCGTTGATGAGCAATATGCCCGTACGAAACGTATTTTAACAGAGCGTCGTGATTTACTAGATTTAATCGCAAATACGTTAATTGATAAAGAAACGTTAAATGCACAGCAAATCGAACATTTACGCGACCACGGTATATTACCTCCTGAAGAGGCGGTAGTAGAATCTGAGCTTCCAAAAGAACAAAAAGAAGCAACACCAACAATTGAAACTGCTGGTAATGTTTCGATCAACAAAGAAGTTCAAGGTGAAAAGAAATCACCAACAGTTGAAGATTTACCGAAAGACGTTTCAGATGATCGCCCGCAAGGCATCGATGAAGACCGTCCAAAATAATACAATGAAACTGACTATTTCCTGGGAAAAGGAGATAGTCAGTTTTTTCTTCTTAATATATTTCCTTTTGACATAACGGAAGTTGATTAAAATAGAGGACGCAAACTCTAGCGGAAAGCGTCTGTCCGCTTGGCAAATCAACGGATGTTGTTGAAAGGGAAGGATTGCCGGCTAAAAATACTGAATACTGTATAGTAGATGGCCAAATATGGTATGATTTTTTTCAGTACAGGAAAAGTAGGTGCCACTTGTGATTTTAGTAATGAATGCAGGTAACTCCAATATCATTTTAGGAATTTATCATCAGGATAAACTTATCCATCATTGGCGAACAGAAACAAACATACGAAAAACTGAAGATGAATATGCGATGCAATTTAAGGCGTTTTTTGCTCATGAAGGCATTTCATTTGAACAAGTAAAAGGGATTATTATATCCTCAGTTGTGCCACCTATAATGTTTGCACTTGAATTAATGTGTAAAAAATATTTCAGTATCCAGCCTTTAATTGTAGGGCCTGGTGTAAAAACAGGCTTGAATATAAAGTATGAAAACCCGCGTGAAGTTGGGTCAGACCGTATCGTGAATGCGGTTGCCGCATTACAGCAATATAGCGGCAGGCCACTAATTATTATCGATTTTGGTACAGCGATTACGTATTGCTTTATTAATGAGCGAGGCGATTATTTAGGGGGAGCCATTGCACCTGGTATTGCTATATCAACAGAGGCGCTCTATACGCGTGCTGCCAAATTACCTCGCATAGAAATTGCCCATACATCGCAAGTTGTGGCAAAGAATACGGTAGCTGCTATGCAGGCGGGTGTTTTTTACGGGTTTTTAGGACAAGTAGAAGGCATCGTCAGTCGTATGAAAGCTCAAAGTAAAGAAGAGCCCCTCGTAATTGCAACTGGCGGGCTGGCTAAATTAATCGCTAATGAAACCCAGATGATTGATGTTGTCGATCCGTTTTTGACACTCAAGGGACTTGCGACGATTTATAAAAGAAATCAATAGAAAAGAGGAATTTCAACATGAAAGACTACTTAGTAAGAGGAATTGCATATGACGGACAAGTTCGTGCATTTGCAACAAATACAACTGAAACTGTAGGAGAAGCACAACGCCGCCATAATACATGGCCTGTAGTATCTGCTGCGCTTGGCCGTTCAATGACAGCATCTGTAATGATGGGTGCGATGTTAAAAGGGGACGACAAAATTACGGTAAAAATCGAAGGGAACGGTCCAATCGGTCCAATGGTTATCGATGCAGATGCCAAAGGAGATGTGCGCGGCTTCGTTACAAACCCACATGTTCACTTTGAATTAAATGAACAGGGGAAACTGGATGTACGTGCAGGTGTCGGTTCTCAGGGAGCACTTACAGTTGTTAAAGATTTAGGTTTACGTGATATGTTCTCAGGCCAAACACCGATTGTCTCAGGAGAAATCGCTGAAGACTTCACATACTACTTCGCTTCATCTGAACAGGTACCTTCTTCAGTAGGCCTAGGTGTATTAGTAAATCCGGATAATACAATTTTAGCTGCAGGTGGCTTTATCATTCAATTAATGCCTGGCTGTGATGAAGAAACGATCGAAGCAATTGAAAAACGTTTATCTTCAATTGAGCCTGTATCAAAAATGATTGAAAAGGGATATTCACCTGAGCAAATTTTAGAAGCGGTATTAGGAGAAGGAAACGTTCAAATTCTTTCATCAATGCCTGTACAGTTCCAATGTCAATGTTCAAAAGAGCGTTTTGGTGCGGCAATTATCAGTTTAGGTGTCGGTGAGATTCAGGAAATGATTGACGAAGATGGTCAAGCAGAAGCACAATGTCACTTCTGTTTAGAAAAGTACCACTTCGATAAAAGTGAACTTGAAGGCTTTGTGAATGAAATCCAATCGTAATTTACACCAAACACCACAACCAACACAAAATAATTTACCGTACACACAACGACGCTTAAAAACAAAACCTACGTTGATGTTATTGTTACTATTGTTAATCGGAAATCTATTTTGGTTTGTGCTATGGTTACTCCCATCTGATGAAAAAACGTCAGAAAAAGAAGATGGCGGCGGCGAAAACATCGCTGCCGTCGAGGGAGATCCAATTACACGCCAACAATGGCTTGCTGAAATGGAAAACCGATATGGAAAAGAAACATTGCAGAGTTTAGTAAATGAAGCTGTTATGGAAAAAGCAGCGAAAAAATATAAACTCGATGTAAAAGAAGAAGAGATTGATTTAGAAATCGCCTTATTACGCTCGGCACAAGATTCAAATGATACAACTCTACATAGCTTATCTCCGGAGCAACTGCGTCAAAAAATGCGAGCTCAACTCATCCTCGATAAAGTATTAACAAATGATATTGTTGTAGAAGAGGATGAGGCTAAAAAATATTATGAAGACAATAAGTCGATTTATAATATTCCAACTACACACCGAACAAGTATGATTATCGTGAACTCAAAAGAGGACGCGGAACGAGTGGAAAAAGAGCTGAAGGACGGCTCTGATTTTGCGGTTCTGGCACGTGAACATTCATTGGATACAGCTTCGGCTAGTTTAGGCGGCGATATTGGCTTTATTTCATCAAGTCAATCGGCAGTCGATCCTGCAATTTTACCAGAAGTGGAAAAACTGAAGGAAGATGAAACTTCCAAACCATTTGTATTAAGTGATGGGCGCTATGCGATTGTCAAGGTTACAGAGAACATGGAAGGGCAGTCATTCAGCTTTGATGAAGTAGAAGGCCATGTAAAACGTCAGCTTGCTTTAGAACAGCTGCCACCTTCCATTACACCGGAAGCTTTCTGGGCAGAATTTAATGCCACATGGATTTACGGAGAATCCAAAAATTAACGCAGGATTTTAGACAGGCAAGGACAGAAGTTGAAGTTTTTAGTGAAAGAGAAACTTTTATTGAGAAACTGCTACTTTATAAAATTGATTGGAATGGAGGGGCCACGCCCGCGGAAAGCGTCCCCTGGAATGGAAATCAATTTTGCTGTCCCTGCCTTTTTATTAAGTAAACCTAAATAGTCAGAAATTTTCCAAAAATTTCGTTTCAATTAATTGACAAGTAGTATTAAAAATTGATAAGATACAAATTAAGTAAAACCTATTGATTTGGTAGGGATTTGGAGAGGAATGGATAAAATGAGTAAATTAGCAAATTCAGTGGCGGACTTAGTAGGTCGCACACCAATCGTAAAATTAAACAATGCAACAAGTGAAAATGAAGGTACAGTTTACGTAAAACTTGAATACTTTAACCCAGGTTCTTCAGTTAAAGACCGTTTAGCTTTAGCTATGGTTGAAGCGGCAGAAAAAGATGGCACATTAAAGCCAGGCGGCACAATCATCGAACCGACTTCTGGTAACACAGGTATCGGTTTAGCAATGATTGCAGCAGCTAAAGGCTATAAAGCAGTTTTAGTAATGCCTGAAACAATGTCATTAGAGCGTCGCAACCTTTTACGTGCTTATGGTGCTGACTTAGTATTAACACCAGGTCCAGAAGGTATGAAAGGTGCAATTGCAAAAGCAGAAGAATTATCTAAATCAGAAGGATACTTCTTGCCACAACAATTCAAAAACGAAGCAAACGCAGAAATTCACCGTTTAACAACAGGTCCTGAAATTGCGGAAGCATTCGAGCAAGAAGGCTTAAAATTAGATGCATTTGTTGCAGGTGTAGGTACTGGCGGTACAATTACTGGTGCAGGTGAAGTATTGAAAAATAAATTCCCTGAAATCGAAATCATCGCTGTTGAGCCTAAAGATTCTCCAATTCTTTCAGGCGGTAACCCTGGCCCACATAAAATTCAAGGTATTGGTGCAGGTTTCATTCCGGACGTATTAAACACAGAAGTATATGATTCTGTATTACCGGTTGAAAACGAAACAGCATTCGAATATGCACGTAAAGTAGCGCGCGAAGAAGGTATTTTAGCTGGTATTTCTTCAGGTGCAGCGATTTACGCAGCAATCGAAACTGCAAAACGTTTAGGTAAAGGCAAAAACGTATTAGCGATTATTCCATCAAACGGTGAGCGCTACTTATCAACACCTTTATACCAATTTGAAGACTAATTAAAATTTATCTAAGAAATTATAAAAGCCATTTTGCGAGAACAACTCTCGTAGAATGGCTTTTTTCTTAGAAACTGCTAAGTTAAAAATGGATTTTTACAGCGTTATCGAGTTTAATTAAGAAAAAGGTAAAGCAGGTGTAAATTGATGCAACAACTAGAAACACATACTTTTTACATGACAAAAGATGAATTTTATTATAGTTTCCAAGAACAGACGGCAACGGAAAAACAGCGGACGTTTATGGAAAGCGGTCGTGGAGGGCATTATTCAATCGCCGCATGGCAGCCAATTGCAAAGGCAAAGTCAGTGGCACAAGGTCTTGAACTAACTTGGAAAAATGGAGAAACAGAGCTGAAAACAGGTGAAGCACTCGCGGAGCTGGAAAAAGTGATCGCCAAGTACAAGCTTGAAGCGAATCCGAAACTACCTGATTTCCAAGGTGGGGCAATTGGTTTTATTTCATATGATTATGCGCGCACGATAGAATTCCTTCCAAATGAGGCGGAAGATGACTTGCAAGTACCGGATCTTTATTTTTATTTATTTGATCATTGGGCAGTACATAATGTACAAACAGGTGAAGTGACATTGATGAAATTTGCTAATAGTGAAGTTGATTTACTTTCATGGCAAACGGATTGGCAACAGCATGCGGTAGCCGGATTGGAAAAGCGTCATTTTAATCAGGAAACAGCAAAAAATATGCAGCAGGATGAAGCGGAATTGCAAGTCTCCTTCAGTGGAGATGCATTTGAAGCTGCTATACATAAAATTCAGCACTATATTGGACAAGGTGATGTGTTCCAAGTGAACTTGTCTGTGCGTCAGGCGAAAAAGCTTTCGGCTGCACCGATTGCGATGTATGAGGCAGTTCGTTCGTTTAATCCTTCGCCGTATATGGCTTATATTGAAAGTGAAGATTTTGCCGTTGTTAGTGGCTCTCCGGAATTGCTTGTAAAGCGTAAAGGAAATGAGCTTTCAACAAGACCGATTGCTGGGACACGTCCGCGCGGAGCATCAGAAGAGCAGGATTTAGCGTTGGCCAATGAACTCATTGAACATGAAAAAGAGCGTGCAGAACATGTCATGCTAGTTGATTTGGAACGCAATGATTTAGGACGGGTGAGCAAATACGGGACGGTAGAAGTAAATGAGTTCATGGTGATTGAGCATTACTCACATGTAATGCATATTGTTTCGAATGTTCGAGGAGAAATTGCGCATGGAAAAACAAATGCGGATGTGATTCGGGCGATGTTCCCGGGTGGAACGATTACAGGGGCACCGAAAATCCGTACGATGGAAATTATTGAAGAGCTTGAGCCGGTACGCCGTGGTCTTTACACAGGATCGATCGGCTGGATTGGCTATACAGGCGATTTGGAATTAAACATCGTTATCCGTACAGCGTATATTCAAGATAGCATTGCATACATTCAGGCGGGCGCCGGAATAGTCATCGATTCGATTCCGGAAAACGAGTATATTGAATCAATGAATAAAGCGAAAGCAATGTGGCAGGCAAAAGCAATGGCAGAAGAGGTGAGCAAATGATTTTAATGATTGATAATTATGATTCGTTTACATACAACTTAGTGCAATACTTCGGTGAATTCGGTCATGAACTGGTCGTAAAGCGCAATGACGAAATTACGGTAGAAGAAATCGAAAAGCTCCGACCGATGGTGCTTGTTATTTCACCAGGGCCTTGTACACCAAACGATGCGGGGGAAAGTCTTCGGATTATCGAACATTTCACAGGGAAGCTTCCGATTCTAGGTGTGTGCTTAGGTCATCAGGCAATTGCACAAGTGTTTGGCGGCGATGTAGTGCGTGCAGAGAGATTGATGCACGGGAAAACTTCACCTGTTCTTCATAATGGGGTTGGTCTGCATAAAAAGAATGCGAACCCGTTTTTAGCAACGCGTTATCACTCGCTGATCGTAGAACCTACAACATTACCGGACTGTCTGGAAGTAACGGCTTGGACAGAGGAAGGCGAAATTATGGGTCTGCGTCATAAACAGTATCCGATTGAAGGAGTTCAATATCATCCTGAATCGATTATGACTGAAGACGGCAAGCAACTGTTACGAACATTTATTGAGACGTATTGTTAGGAGGGATGGGCAATGCTTTGTTGGATGAATGGCCAGTATATCGATGAACAGGACTTGAAAATTTCCCCGTTTGATCACGGTTTTTTATATGGTCTCGGTTTTTTTGAAACGTTTCGGACATATGAGGGCAAGGCTGTCTATTTGCATGAACATTTCAGCCGCCTGCTGGAAGCGTTAAAAGAGTACCGTATTCATTTTCCGTATACGCTACAGAACATAGAAGAGGTCATTGAAAAGCTCAATGCACAGAATGGCAAAGAAGGGTATTTTCGTTTAAATGTATCGGCTGGTGTGCATTCGATTGGACTTGCTCCGTCAGAATATAACGAACCAACCGTTATTCTGTTTCGTAAAGAACTGCCGAATATGGTGCGCGGTACAGAAAAAGAAGCGGTCTGGCTGAAAACAGCACGTAATTCTCCTGAACAGCAGATCCGCTATAAAAGCCATCATTACGGCAATAATGTTCGAGCGCGGTTAGAATTGCCGAGTTTAGCGACACAAGAAGGTTTCTTTACGGATCAGGACGGTGTTGTAGCAGAAGGTATTACGTCAAATGTCTTTTGGATAAAAGATGGTATACTGTATACGCCTTCTACTAATTTAGGTATTTTACCGGGCATTACCCGAAAAATAGTCATTCAACTCGCTGACGAACTCCAAATCCCGGTCCGAGAAGGCCGCTTTATGGCATGGGAATTGGAACAGGCGGATGAATGTTTTATTACAACGGCTGTACAGGAGCTTGTACCGATTTCCCGTATTGGGAAGGTACAGTTTGCCGGCAGTGAAGGCAGACTTTATAAAAAGCTGCATCAAATATATTTACAAAAAATCAATACGCGTTTAGGAGACCGTCATGTTAGAAAACTATAAAGTACTCACATTAAATGGGATTGAGCTGGATTTCCGCAAAGAAACATTCGTGATGGGCATTTTAAATGTAACACCGGACTCATTTTCGGATGGCGGCAAGTTCAATTCGATAGAAAAAGCCGTTGCCCAGGCGAAAAAAATGGTGGCAGATGGAGCGAAAATCATCGATGTCGGCGGGGAATCAACACGCCCTGGTTATATACGAATTTCCGATGAGGAGGAAATTGCACGTGTCGTACCGGTAATTCGAGCGCTTTTAAAAGAAGTACCTGCGATTATTTCAATTGATACGTATAAATCAAATGTTGCGCGTGCCGCAATTGAAGCGGGTGCACATATTATTAATGACATTTGGGGCGCAAAAGCGGATCCGGAAATGGCAAATGTTGCAGCAGAACTGGATGTACCGATTATTTTAATGCATAACCGTCTGTCAGATCAGTACGATAACTACTTTGCTGATTATATGGCCGATATGCAGGAAAGTATTGCAATTGCAAAAGCAGCGGGAGTAAGAGACGAGCATATTTTCCTTGATCCGGGCATCGGTTTTGTGAAAAGCTTAAGTGAAAGCATTGAAACGATGCAGCGCCTTGATGAACTTGTTGCATTAGGATATCCGGTATTGCTTGCGACATCCCGCAAGCGTATGATTGGGTCAATTTTAGAATTACCTGTAGAGGAACGAGTGGAAGGGACAGCCGCTACTTGTGCATTTGGTGTCCAAATGGGCTGCCATATGATGCGTGTTCATGATGTTAAAGAAGTGGCGCGTACAGTAAGAATGATGGATGCGCTTGTAGGGAAATTTGAAGTACAAGGTGAATTGGCACCGAGACATTAAGGAGTTTGCAATGGATTACATTCATTTAAAAGAAATGCAGTTTTTTGGTTATCACGGTGTATTACCGGAAGAGAACGTATTAGGGCAACGCTTTCGGGCTAATGTATCGCTTGCTGTGGACATGAAACGAGCGGGTGAGACAGATGAGCTGGATCATACGGTAAGTTATGTTGGCGTTTATGATATCTGTAAAGAAGTGATTGAAGGTAAACCGTATAAATTAATTGAAGCGGTTGCGGAAAAAGTTGCTTCAAGTATTTTAACGCAATATGAAGGTCAGATTTTTGGGTGCCGCGTCGAAATTATTAAGCCTGATCCTCCAATACCGGGACATTACAAAGAAGTCGCGGTCGAAATTACAAGAGGGCAATTCGTATGACGACAGCCTATTTATCGATTGGTACGAATATTGGTGAGCGTGAGCAAAACTTGCAAGACGCGGTAAAGCTGCTCATCGCACATGAGGCGATATCTGTAACAGCGATTTCTTCAATTTATGAAACGGCAGCAGTCGGTTTTACAGATCAGGCCGATTTTTTAAATATTGCCGTTGCTCTTGAGACGGAGCTTGATGCCCATAATCTACTAGCACAATGCCAAAAAATCGAAAATGATCTTGGCCGTGTTCGTGAATTCCGCTGGGGACCGCGAATAATCGATTTGGACATTTTGCTGTATGGTCAAAAACAATATGAAACAGAAGCCTTAACGATTCCGCATCCTCGTATGTATGAGCGTGCATTCGTTCTTGTGCCGTTAGAAGAGATTATGACGCAAAATTATGATATGCTTGTAGGCGTGCAAAAAGCGTTACATGCACTTGATATAAAGAAAGAAGGCGTCAATCTGTGGAAGAAAATCAATACGGTCGCAGAATTCGTGCCTTTCGAAAACTGAAACGAATTCAGCAAACCGAATTTGCAAAACATATTGGTATATCTGTAACAATTTTAGGGCGGATTGAACGAGGCGAGAAACAACCCTCCGAAGAACAGCTTCAAACAATTGCAGATGTATTACAAATAGATATAATCGAATTAAAAGGTGAATAACCTGGTGGAGGGAACAAAAGGTGTCAAACATCGACCAAAAGCCTTTCCAAATAGGCGATATTATTATGGATAACCGTGTCGTTCTTGCTCCGATGGCGGGAATCTGCAACTCGGCTTTCCGATTAACGGTAAAAGAATTTGGTGCAGGGTTAGTCTATGCGGAAATGATCAGTGATAAGGCGTTGAATACCCGCAACAAAAAAACATTGGACATGCTTTATATCGATGAGCGAGAAAATCCGATGACACTGCAAATTTTCGGAGGAGACAAAGAAAATTTAGTAGAGGCGGCAAAATTTGTAGACAAACATACAACAGCCGACATTATCGATATCAACATGGGTTGTCCTGTAAACAAAATTATTAAATGTGAAGCTGGCGCAAAATGGCTTCTTGATCCGAACAAAATTTACGAAATGGTTTCAGCTGTTGTCGATGCAGTCGATAAGCCGGTTTCGGTAAAAATGCGTATCGGATGGGATGAAGAGCGTGTATTCGCTGTAGAAAATGCTCAAGCAGCAGAACGTGCAGGTGCAGCCGCGATTGCAATGCATGGCCGAACACGTGTGCAAATGTACGAAGGTAAGGCAAACTGGGATGTCTTAGCTGAAGTGAAAAAAAATATTAGCATCCCGTTTATCGCGAATGGGGACGTGGAAACACCGGAAGATGCAAAGCGCATTCTGGAACATACGAATGCAGACGCGGTTATGATTGGTCGTGCTGCTTTAGGAAATCCATGGATGATCTATCAAACGGTGAAATACTTGGAATCAGGTATTCAAATTCCAGAGCCTTCTATTCGTGAAAAGATGGACGTTTGTTTACTTCATTTTGAACGTTTAAAAGCACTTAAAGGTGAAAAAGTGGCGGTAAGAGAAATGCGTAAACATGCATCATGGTATTTAAAAGGAATTCGCGGAAACGGGAAAATCCGTAATGCCATCAATTTAACAGAGACTGAGCAAGATTTACGTATTCTTTTAAATAGTGTGGCAGAGGAATACGAAGAAGAAGCGGTTATTGTATAAACAGTAATGAAAGGCATCAGCTGATGATGCCTTTTTGTTATGTAAAGGGAAATCACTTAACAGAATTGTCTGATATTTAAAATTAATTCGAAACAGGTGAATCACCAAACGAAATACTGTACAATGGAAACATTATGGACTATTGTGCCGTTTTGGAGCGCAAAAACATTAAGGAGTGAAATACGTGTCAAATATCGAAGAATTAAACGACCAACTTTTGGTGAGACGCCAGAAGATGACAGATATTCGCGAAAACGGTATGGACCCATTCGGCAGCCGTTTTGAACGCACACATTTATCGAACGAAATTATTGCAGAAAATGAGCAATTTGATAAAGAGCAATTAGAAGAAAATCCACGTGAAGTTGTAATCGCTGGACGTATTATGACGAAGCGCGGTAAAGGTAAAGCTGGTTTTGCGCATATCCAGGACTTAGCTGGCCAAATCCAAATTTATGTACGTAAAGATGCAATCGGTGAAGAAGCATATGAATTATTCAACAAAGCAGATCTTGGGGATATCGTAGGGGTAAAAGGAAACGTATTCCGTACGCAAGTTGGAGAGTTATCTGTTAAAGCGACAGAGTTCACTTTCCTGACAAAAGCGTTACGTCCGTTACCTGATAAATTCCACGGCCTGACAGACGTAGAACAACGTTACCGTCAACGTTATGTAGACTTAATGACAAACGATGAATCAAAAACAACATTCATCCAACGTTCAAAAATTATCCGTGCAATCCGCAACTATTTAGATAACAATGGCTATTTGGAAGTTGAAACACCAATGTTGCATACAATTGCAGGTGGTGCGGCGGCTCGTCCGTTCATTACACACCACAATGCATTGGATATGGAATTATATATGCGTATCGCTATCGAGCTGCATTTAAAACGTTTAATTGTTGGCGGCTTGGAAAAAGTGTATGAAATCGGCCGTGTATTCCGTAACGAAGGTATTTCAACTCGTCACAATCCGGAATTCACAATGATTGAATTATACGAAGCGTATGCAGACTATAACGATATTATGGATTTAACAGAAAACCTTATTGCACATGTAGCTCAAGACGTTCTTGGTACAACATCTGTACAATATGGTGAAGATACAATTGAATTAGGTGTTGGCTGGAAACGCGTGCATATGGTAGATGCAGTTAAAGAAGCAACTGGTGTAGACTTCTGGGCACCGATGACTGTAGAAGAAGCACGCAAACATGCTGCTGAACACGGTGTGGAAATTAAAGATGCACATGAAGTAGGTCACATCATCAATGAATTCTTTGAGCAAAAAGTAGAAGAAACATTAGTACAACCTACTTTCGTAACAGGTCACCCAGTGGAAATTTCCCCATTAGCGAAGAAAAACCCTGAAGACCCACGCTTCACAGACCGTTTTGAGCTATTTATCGTTCGACGTGAGCATGCAAATGCCTTCACAGAATTAAATGATCCAATCGATCAACGTGAGCGTTTTGAAGCTCAAATGGCTGAGAAAGAAGCTGGAAATGACGAAGCACATGAAATGGATAATGATTTCATCGAAGCACTAGAATACGGTATGCCGCCAACTGGTGGTTTAGGTATCGGTATCGACCGTTTAGTAATGTTGCTAACGAACTCACCATCAATTCGTGATGTTTTATTATTCCCGACAATGCGCCATACTACGAAGTAAGTTTATTTAGGGCCCTGCGTTATTCGCAGGGCTCTTTTCTTTATTATAGAAAGAAAAGTGTACTTATTTGTTCTGGTGAACAATAAGAGTGTGTTGGCGGTTAGAGTACTATAGAAGGATATAAGGATATAAGGATATAAGGATATAAGGAGATGAGGAAGCAATCAAGCGTACTTTTCTATATGTATTGAAAGGGAATTAAGTGAAGCTATATAGATTTTGATAAAAAGTATAATATTTTTTGAAATAACTATTGCAATATAGTTATGGGGATGGTATATTATTTCTTGTCGCTAAAACGTGACGCAACAAATTACAAAGTTCTTTACTTTTCGACTTTAGAGTGGTAAAGTTTAAGAGTTACTGAATTTACAGTGAAATATGGGTTAAAAACTTTTTGAAAAAAGTTGTTGACATTCATATCACATAAATGGTAAGATATAAAAGTTGTCACAACGACAACACAATGAACCTTGAAAACTGAACAAGCAACGTTAATGAAACAAGCTTCTTAAATGAAGCAAACAATAGATTCCAACTTCTAACGAAGTTGGATCGCTAGCAAAGCAAATGAGCTTTCAAACTACTTTT
>NZ_JAMBOC010000007.1 GCF_023715405.1 Solibacillus isronensis | reverse complement strand
AAAGTAGTTTGAAAGCTCATTTGCTTTGCTAGCGATCCAACTTCGTTAGAAGTTGAAATCTATTGTTTGCTTCATTTAAGAAGCTTGTTTCATTAACGTTGCTTGTTCAGTTTTCAAGGTTCATTTTCTCGTTTGTTATCAGCTCGTTGCTGACGACTATTAGAATATTACACTCCTTTTGATAAACCGTCAACAGTTTTTAAAAACTTTTTTTCACTATTTTTTTCGTTATTAGTTTCTACTTATTTATATATCCTTTGAAAATTATTTTATATTTTATACAAAAAAACAGATTTCAAGTACTATATAATAAATGTGAAAGGAGTGAGTAACCTATTATGCAACAAACTTTTATTAATTATGTGAAGAAAATGCAAAACTATTCAGAGGCGCTTTCCGTTATTTATTGGGATATGCGTACAGGGGCTCCCCGAAAAGGGTTGGAGCAACGTGCGGAAGTGATCGGAACATTGTCTGCAGAATTATTTGCTCTCCAAACGAGTGACGAACTGGGGAAAATACTGTCTGAGCTTCAAAATGAAAATTTGGACTTTGTGACACAGCGTCTTTATGAAGAAGTTAAGAAAGAATATGACGAGTCTAAAAAGATACCGGCTGAGGAATTTAAAGCTTACACGATTTTAAAAGCGAAATCGGAAGCAGCATGGGAAAAGGCAAAGGAAAAATCAGATTTCCAGATTTTCTTACCGTACTTAAAAGAAGTAATCGATTATCAGAAACGGTTTGTTCAGTACTGGGGTATTAAAAACGGTTCTGCCTATAATACACTATTGGATAAATATGAACCAAATATGACGACGGATAAGCTTGACGAGTTATTTGGTGAGCTGAAGGCTACAATCGTTCCTTTAGTAAAGGCAATCGGTGAATCTAAAAACAAACCGGACACTTCCCTATTATTTAAACGCTTCCCGAAAAGCGGACAACATGCAGCTTCACTGGAATTGCTGAAGCAGCTTGGCTACGACTTTGAAGCAGGTCGGTTAGATGAGACGGTTCATCCATTCATGATCGGTTTAAACAGCGGAGATATCCGGATTACAACAAAGTATGATGAAAATGATTTCCGTTCCGCTGTTTTTGGTACGATTCATGAATGTGGACATGCTTTATACGAGCAAAATATTGATGCCTCATTAAACGGCCTGCCATTATCTACAGGTGCTTCGATGGGAATTCATGAATCTCAATCTTTATTTTATGAAAACATTATCGGACGAAATGAAAGCTTCTGGAAACATCATTACGCTATTTTACAAAAGCATTCTCCTGAACAATTTGGGGACGTACCGGCAGAAGCATTTTTAAAGGCAATCAATTTCTCAGAGCCTTCGTTAATACGTATTGAGGCAGACGAGCTTACTTACCCGCTTCATATAATGATCCGCTATGAAATTGAGCGAGAGATTTTCAATGGAGATTTACAGGCGGAAGATTTGCCGCGCGTTTGGAATGAAAAATACGAAGAATATTTAGGGATACGTCCGCAAAATGATGCAGAAGGTGTACTGCAGGATATGCACTGGAGTGACGGCAGCTTTGGCTACTTCCCAAGCTATGCGCTAGGTTTCATGTATGCTGCGCAATGGAAATTTGCAATGGATCAGGACATTCCGAACTTCGATGAGCTTTGCGAACGGGGAGAATTAGCACCTATTAAAGATTGGCTAACGAATAAAGTCCATCAATTCGGTGCATTGAAGAAACCGAATGAGTTAATATTGGAAGGTACCGGAGAACCGCTTTCCGCAAAGTATTTGGCCGACTACTTACTGAATAAATATACGCAGCTTTATAATTTGTAGATTTTCAAGCAAGCCTTTTCTTAAAAAGGTTTGCTTTTTTTATTAAAACCCGCCGCTTTTAATATGCGACGGGTGACTACGGACTTATGAAATTATTTTTTGCAGCAGTTGATAACCTAATCCTTTAAACGCAATATCTAAAGCTGTAGCAATCACAATCGCCACTACAACTCCTATATATAACATCTTTTTCCCTTTCATAAATGCCTCCTGATTCTATGTTTGTTATGATTCTCTGTTCTTTGTACCGCTTTATTTAAGCTATATACGATTCTTCATTTTCTACGTGTCAATATTAGAACAATACACTGATTTTAACATAGGATTTATATATTTTCCCGCCTCATCAAAACTATTAATGATCTAAGGCAATCAAAGGAAAAGGCGTCTCCCCGGTAATAGGAAGACACCTAAATTTTTATTTTAATTTTTCAATAAAGTGCTTTAACAATCGTGCGGTTAAACCCCAAATTGTGTACTTTCCATATTCATAAAACCATTCTTCCATTCGACTTGAACGCCACTCGTAATTTTCGCCGTTCGCAATTTTATCATACGGAAAATCAATCGGAGGTTTCGGTTCAACCGGAACATAATGCACATACGGCTCATGCGTCAGCAACCAGTTTAACGGGACTGTAAACAGTTCTTCGACTTCATCCTTATTAAATGTGTTCAGTTCCGACTGCTCGATGATTCCGATGAACGGATAGACAACAAAAGCCGGTGATATAACAAATGGACTGAGATTGCCTATTAGTTCAATCGACTGTTGATCGATTCCGAGCTCTTCATGTGTTTCCCGAAGCGCTGCAGCGAGCGGCGATTCATCCGTCTCATCAATTTTTCCGCCCGGAAAGCTAATATCGCCAGGTTGTTTGCGCATTGTTAACGCACGCACCTCAAACAAAATATGCCACTCACCCTGTTTTTTTACAAGCGGGATGAGCACGGCCGACCGAAAAGCAGTGTCTTCCCCTAAAAACAGAGGCTGCGGTTTTGCAAGCTGTCCTTTCAGATGATTTAAATCCATAACATTCTCCACCTTACTAAATAGTTATCTTTATCGTACCATGACCGCCTTGCATGGTGAAATGGAAATATGGAAGTAACACCTCTCACCCCTTTACTGCATACGATACAACAACACTATTAGAGAAAAGGATGACCAAATGAAATGGCTTAGAACCGCCCTTTTCGTTGGGCTTTTATTGTTGTTGGTCGGCTGTGGACAGAAGGATTTACAGGAAGTAAAAGTAGGCGAAGTAACCCGTTCTATTTTCTACGCTCCTCTTTATGCAGCGATTGAAGAGGGCTTTTTTGAAGATGAAGGTTTATCGATTCAACTGTCAACTATCCCTGGTGGAGACAAAACGATGACCGCGCTTTTATCGGATGGCATTGATATTGCCTTAATTGGAGCTGAAACGTCGGTTTATGTATCAGGGCAAAATCCGAACGATAAAGTAATTAACTTTGCACAGCTTACGCAAACAGACGGAACATTTTTAGTCGCGCGTGATCAGAATGTTGACTTTAGCTGGGATGGTTTAAAAGGCAGCACATTTTTAGGTCAGCGTGTTGGTGGAATGCCGCAAATGGCCGGCGAATTTGTGCTGAAAAAACAAGGGATTGATCCACAAAACGATTTAACTTTGATTCAAAATATCGACTTTGCTAATATTGCGAACGCCTTTGCTTCAGGTACGGGTGATTATGTACAACTTTTCGAACCGACTGCAAGTATTTTTGAACAGCAAGGCATCGGAAAAATCGTCGCTTCATTCGGCGAAGAGCTTGGCGCCATTCCATATACGGTATTTATGGCGAAAGAAAGTACATTCTCTGAAAAAGAAATGATGGATAGTTTTACGAAGGCCCTTTATAAAGCACAAAAGTGGGTGTACGAAGCATCGAGTGCTGACGTGGCAAAAGCGATTGCTCCTTACTTTGAAGATACAGACCAAGAAATTATTGAGCAGGTTGTGACGCGTTACCGTGATCAGGAGTCTTTTGCAAAAGATCCGATTATCGATGAAGAGGAATTCCAAAATCTACTTGATGTAATGACCGAAGCAGGCGTGCTGGAATTTGAGCCAGCATACAAAGATTTAGTAAACCGGTCATTTGCAGATGCGGTTGTGAAGTAAATGACTTATTTGGAAGTGAAAAATGTTACCCATCATTTCTTTAAAGAACAGCAAGTCGCAACAGCTCTTGAAGATGTAAATTTTACAGTTAATTCAGGAGAATTTGTCTCCTTTTTAGGTCCGAGCGGCTGTGGGAAATCCACACTGCTCTCTTTACTGGCCGGCTTATTGAAACCAACAACCGGTTCGATTGATTTTGCTGAATCGGATGTTGAAATCGGCTATATGCTTCAGCAGGATTTTTTGTTTCCATGGAAAACAATCGAAGACAATGTCGCACTCGGTTTGAAACTGCTAAAAAAAGAAGAAGATCACTCGATTGTTGATGAATTGCTCGAACAATTCGAATTGGCCCATACGAAAAAGCTTTATCCGCCGCAGCTTTCAGGGGGAATGCGCCAACGTATTGCGCTTGCCCGTACACTCGCCGTGAAACCAACATTACTTTTGCTTGATGAACCGTTTTCTGCACTCGATTTCCGATCCAAACTATCACTTGAAAACTTTGTATCGGATACATTGAAACAATTTTCAACGACTACTATTTTAGTAACGCATGATATTAGCGAAGCCATCGCGATGAGTGATAAAGTATTTATCTTTAGCCCTCGTCCGGGGACTATCGTGAAAAGCTTCATCATCCCACAGGAAGTTCGTGAACTGACACCATTCGAAGCAAGAAATGCCCCTGCTTTCCAAGTACTATTCCAGGAAATATGGAAGGAGCTTGATTCGGATGAATATTGAACAGCTGCAACAGCAATATAATGAGAAACGGCGACGTGAAAAACGCAAAATTTTCTCTTTCCAATTACTGCTCCTTGTCGGCCTTCTTCTATTTTGGGAGATTACGACACATTTCCGCATACTGGATCCGCTCATTTTCAGTAGTCCACGTGCGGTTGGGAGCCTATTTATCACAAAAATAACGGACGGCACCTTATTCCCGCATATTGCGATTACATTGTTCGAAACCGTTGTCGGCTTTATATTAGGGACTCTTCTTGGGACATTGCTTGCGATTTCCTTATGGTCTTCCAAAACATTTGCCAATGTAATGGACCCCTATCTTGTCGTATTAAATGCAATGCCTAAAGTAGCGATCGGACCGATGATTCTCGTTGTTTTCGGACCGAATATGCTTGCAGTTCTAGTAATGGGTGTGCTCATTTCAGTTATTATTTCGACCATCGTTATTTTTTCAGCTTTTCAGCAAGTAAACGAAAACTATATTAAGGTAATGCAGCTTTTCCGGGCATCCAAATATGAAACATTCCGGCATGTTATTCTTCCTGCCTCTACCCCGACGATTATCTCTACTTTAAAGGTGAATGTCGGCTTGTCATGGGTTGGGGTTATTGTCGGAGAGTTTTTAGTATCATCAAGCGGTCTTGGTTATCTTATTATTTCCGGGTTCCAAGTGTTTAACTTTACGTTAGTATTCTTGGCGCTTCTCATTATTATTGTATTGGCAACGATTATGTATAAAGGCGTTGAACTGATTGAACGAAAGGTATTGGAAAAGCAGTGATTAGTGAGTTGAAGAAGTCGCCGGGGCAAATTGAAAAACATCCATTTTCCTCTGGGGGGAGAAAAGTGGATGTTTTTGTGCTTTTATATGGAGGGAGTGACGAAAACCTCTACTTGGAATTTATATTTTTTCCCTTGGCGGTTAACATACCCATACGAGGCACTAATTGATGTAGATCGAATTGGAAAATCCATTCGCACCACTGAATCAATTAGCTAAGAAGGTTGAGCTGATAGCCTTTCACAATGATTCCGTCATTCAATGGTTCCAAGTCGCGTTCTGGAACATGTTGGAAGCCCATACTTTCATAAAGAGCAGATGCTTTTGTCATGAATGAAGCTGTATGGAGCCCGATCTGTTCGGAACCTGTTGCTTTCGCTAATTCGAGGCAATGAACAACTAACGCCCGACCGATGCCTTTCCCCCTAATATCAGGATCTACAGAAAGCATGCGAATCTCTGGAAATTCCTGCACATCATCCGTCCAGTCATAGGCTTGAGTGGATGCAGGAAATAATACGATGCTGCCGACAATAGCTCCATCGGTTTCGGCCACGAAAATCTGGGCATTATTTTTAATGTCGTTATCCGAAAGCAGACTGGTTTTTAATACACCCCAGTGTTCTGGTGAAACGTGCTGTTCGTATTCCCCATATCCTTTTACACGCAATACACGCACTGCCTGAATTTCCTCTTGCTTCATTTCTCTAATTTTCATTTGCTCAAGCCCCTTTATATTGTTTCTCTCATTACTATACCAAAAGGAGAAATTCCTTTTGGAGCCTCCCGGTTGTAATTAAATTTGGAAGCAGCGTATCAAAATACCATTTATCATATTCCAACTCTACGTTCCGTTTGTTGCGAATCGACTTCAATCCTTTTATGCTAAATACAGTAGGAGGGAAACGAATGGATAATGAAAAAATTGGCCAATTAATTTATACATTGCGTAAGGGAAAAGGGATGACACAAAAACAAGTAGCAGATGCACTGTTTTTATCAGACCGCACCATTTCAAAATGGGAAAGAGGGATCGGATGTCCTGACATTACACTTCTCCCTCAGCTCGCTGCCCTCTTCGATATTCCAATAGAAAATTTACTGACAGGTGAAATAAATCAAAACGCTTTCGTAGGAGGTAATATGAAAAATTCAAGCTATTATGTATGTCCAAGCTGTTCGAATATCGGTTTAGCAACAGGAAATTTTACAGTTTCGTGCTGCGGACGGAAATTAGAGCCATTAACTGCTGTAAAAGCTACGGACGAACAAAAACTAAGTGTAGAAGAAATCGATATGCAATGGTCCATTTCTGCAGACCACCCAATGACGAAAGACCATTACGTATCATTTATCGCACTGGCAACAGGTGATCAGATTCAATTGTACAAGCAGTTCCCTGAATGGTCTTTGCAGGCAACGATTCCTCGTAAAAAACACGGGAAACTAATTTGGTTTGACACTCGTGACGGATTATTTTATCAGTATATTTAATGCCTTAATAAACAGTCTCCAACTATTAGACAACAGCTAATAATTGAGACTGTTTTAGTTTTTTATACTACCTCAATAATCGCCTTCAACCCTTCATCCAAAAACGGAATCCCCTCTTCCCTTCCTTCAAGCATAATCGAGAAAATGTAGTCTCTCCCGGTTTTTCCTGTTACATAGCCTGATAATGTATTCACTTCATGAATATAGCCTGTTTTAGCGAATATTCGCTGTTGCAGTTCCGGCTCTAAAAAGCGGTCTTTTAATGTTCCGCCAACTAGTCTGTTTATATTCCCTCCAACTGGAAGTGATTCGTAAAAGTTCCGGAAATACGGTTCTTTTTGCAGCACATACAACAGCTCGGATATACCATTTGAGTGCAGACGGTTATGATGTGATAAGCCCGAACCATCAGCAAATTGCCACGTCAAAAAATCAATTTGCTGCTTTTCCAAATAAGCGCGCATTACTTTTAGACCATGCTCGTAATCGCCTACTCCATGCTTTTGTTTCCCCATCGTTTTCAGGAAAATATCGGCGATGCTGTTATTGCTTAATTTCATAAAAATTGAAAACATCTCCGCGATTGAGCGAGACTTATGCGTGTGTATTAGTTTTGCATGGTTTGGCGTTATGCCGCTATCAATGCTTTCTTCCTGTTCAAAACGGATGCCTGCATCTTTGCATAGTTCTTTGAAAAACAGCAGCGTGTTTTTCGTAGGGTCCTGGTGGGACACCCAAACTTTCGCCGTTTCTCCTTCCGGTATTTCACCTGTAATCATAATTTGACTTGTATTATTAATGCGGCGGATTTCCAATGTGTTTTCAGCACTTTTGTCTACTGATTTTGCTTCATTAGAAAGTTGCATACCACTTAAATGCGGGATGACGTTAAAACTCGGCTTTTCTCCGACATTCCCTGCAGTTGCTTCCACAATAATTGTGCTCGCATCAAAATCGTCATTCGGTGACATCGTAATGGGCGAGATACGGGCCCCGTAATAATGGGTTTCCCCTTCATCATCAACACCCGGTGGCAATGTATCACCCGAGAAATATGTATCATCCCCGATTAGCTTACCCTTCACCTGATGGATGCCTTTTTCCCTTAAAACTTCTGCAAAATGCTTAAGTGTCGCTTCATTTATTGTCGGGTCACCGTAGCCTTTCACGAATATATTCCCGTTTAACGTGTGGTCTTCAACATTTCCGTCGATATAAATTTCTGTCTTAAACCGGTAGTCCACTCCAAGCTCCGCGATTGCAGCCGCCCCCGTCAGGATTTTCATATTGGACGCAGGACGCATTAAACGATTCCCTCGGTATGTATAAAGAATCTCCCCAGATGTCCGGTCACGCAGCGTAAAAGTGGCCTTATCTCCCCCTAAAATTGTTTCCACTATTTCGTCCAATTTCGTAATTGCATCGCCATTTAAGTTCTTCTCTTGAATCTCCTCCATACTAAGCCCCCTAAATTGTTAGAATTTACTGTAAATTTATTCTAACAGAAATATTTAGTTACGGTTAGCAGGAATTGAAGCGGACGAGACTTTCTAATATAAATGAAATTGTTCTAATATATTTTTATTTGTTCTAATAAAACGCCGATGTTCTAATAAATCCTTCCATTGTTCTAATAAGAGTCCTCTTTGTTCTAATATCACTTTAGAATTTGCTAATATCGACAACACTTTTTCTAATATCACGCTCAACTGTTCTAATAAAAACAGCACACAAAAAACGCACTTCCAAAATGAAAGTGCGCTTTGAATCAGAAATTATTGAGCTGTATATCCACCATCAACCGTTAAGCTGTTGCCGGTCATGAATGAAGAATCGTCACTTGCCATAAATAATACTGCTTTTGCCATTTCTTCAGCTTGTCCAAGGCGTTTCATCGGTGTCATTGAAGCTAATGCCTGTTTGCTTTCTTCCGGAATAATCGGTGTGTCAATGAAGCCTGGGCATAGTGAGTTCACACGAATATTTTGCTCTGCATATTCAAGTGCAAGTGAGCGTGTTAAGTTAATAACCCCACCTTTTGCTGCATTGTATGCTGCCGATCCTGGTGAACCAACCCAGCCGTACATAGAAGCGGTATTGATGATTGACCCTCCGCCAGATTTCAGCATTTCACGGATAGCTTCACGTGCTACCAAGAATACACCATCCAAGTCTACATTAACTGTGTTGCGCCATTCAGCATATTCCAATTCATGTGAAGGGAAAACACGGCCGATGCCGGCATTGTTAAATACGACATCCACTTTCCCAAATGCTTCAATTGTTTGTTTGAATATATTTGTTACTTCTTCTTCACTTGTAATATTTGCTTTAACAAATAATGCGTCCGCGTTAAGCGCTTTCAATTCCGCTTCGAAAGCTTTACCTTTTTCTTCATTTAAATCAACTAGTACTACTTTAGCACCTTCAGAGACAAATAATTTTGCTGTAGCTGCACCAATACCTGATGCCCCACCTGTGATGACTGCTACTTTACCTTGTAATTTACCCATCTTTTATTCCTCCTAGTATATCGCTTCATTAAAAATGCACATATTTAAGTTAAATTAAACAAAATAACAGAAATAAGTGTCATTGTTCTACAATTTAATTTTAACAACTTCTATAAGTTCAACAATCATTAAAATATTGTAAAATGTATAATTAGTAGACACTTACTAATATTTTGTCTTTTTCAGATGGAGGAGTAACGATGGAAAATAACCAAATTGATACATCCAAGCGAAAAAATCGAACAAAAGAACATTTTAAATTAGCTTTAATTGAGCTTATTAAAAAGAAGGGTTACCATGCCATTACCGTAAAAGATATTGTCGATCAAGCATCATACAATCGCAGTACGTTTTATGTGCATTACCAGGATAAAATCCAACTGGCAGAAGAATTGCTTGAAACAATGCTTGCTGGATTAGAAGAATCGGCCGGAAAACCGTACACTCCTGGTCAAAAAATATATACGACAAAATTAAGTGCCCCATCTTTTAATATTATTTCTTACATATATGATAACCGGAATTTTTTTGAACTCATTAAATACGACGATACATTAGCAGGCTTCCATATAAGATTTCCTCAAACAATATTAAAAATTTACGGGGAACAGTTCATATTTCAAACACTCAATAATATCCCAGTAAACATGGATTACTTTAAAAGATATACGGCTTATGGATTTTACGGGCTTATACAAAATTGGATTAACAGCAATTTCAAAGAATCCAAAGAAGATTTTATCGAAGAAGTCATTGCTTTATCTCAAACACATATTTATTCACTGAAGTTTGTGGGGAAACAAAACAAATAAAACTATTATAACCATGTGTCTGGGGCAAAAAGAAAAACTAACCCCGTCACAAGGTTAGTTTAAAAATATATTATATGTAAGCCATAAAGTTTATCTGTTTCAGATCAACATCTTTTTCATCTTTTTATTTTTATACATTTTCTGATCGGCTTTATTAAGCAGTTGTCTCATTACGCCATATGAAGAAGGTGAATATTCATATCCAATTGAAATGTGGATAGGCGAGAATGGTAAGGTGTTAGAAAATTCCCACATTTTAGAGCATACATTTTCTATATATTGTTCAACTTCAAAGTTATCTTTATGCGGCATCAAAACTATGAATTCATCTCCGCCAACTCTTGCAACAATCATTTCTTCGTCTGCAAATTTTTTTAAGCAATCGGCTGCTGCAATAATTAACCGGTCTCCCATTTGATGGCCATATTCGTCATTAATTTCTTTCAAGTCATCTAAGTCTGCGACAATTACAGATATAGGGATTGCAATTTCATTAAATTCTTTCTTTTTCAATTGGAAATACTCTCTATTGTACAAACCTGTTAATCCATCATGAGTCGATTTGTATTCCAGCTGCTCCTGCAAAATATATTGACTATGTACGTTTCTGTACACGCCTTGCACTGCAATCACTTTCCCATCTTTGTAAACAGGTGTAGCATATTCTTCAAACCAAATGTATTCTCCTAAATGGTTTTTAAACCTTACTGTTATCGGTTTATCGAAATTAAGTGTTCCCAATTGTTTCTTCCTTAAAATATCGTGGTCATCAGGGTGAACAATATCAAAAATTATATCCGGATTATTTAAATGTTTTTCCAGCGAATTTGGCCCTAAATTACTGTCTATACTTGGGCTTAAATAAAGATATTTTAGTTTCGGGTAAACTTCACAGTAATATAACATATCCCGGATGCCTTCAGTCGTTTCAATCATTGGTTTAAATAAATTTATTTTTTGTTGCAACTTCGCCTTTTCATTGTGCAGACGTATACATAATACGATGAGGCAAATTAATATACCTCCTACAACAATACTCATAAAAATGACCCGCTTTCAATTTAACTCTCCAATAGCCCCAATAGTATTATTTTACTATAATTATAATTTGATTGTATATATTAAATTCCCTAATAACAAGTACTTTTTGGTATTTTTCTGAAGAGTAAAATCACTATATTTCACCGTTAAACACAACTCCCTAACAACTTAAATAATAAAAACCGTACTCCCATTAAAACGGTAAGTACGGCTCAAATTTTTTTAACCAATCCAATCCTCTTTCGGAATATCATTTGCTTCTTTCTTGCTATAGTATCGCCCTTTTGTCGCCAACCCTAAAATGACAGTCAGAATTGCTGCCATAAGCGCTGCGAAAAAGGCGGCAGTATTTTGCAGGAAAGTGCCCATATATCCGAGCGCTGCAATTGTACCGATTATAGTTGGCACAATTAAAGCAATGACACCAACCGGATTCCATTTAAACAGGTTTTCCTGTCTGGATTCGTAATAGCGTGTGCCGATTTTCAGCCATTTTTTGAGCACGAGTGCTTCCGTTACGAGAACTGCTGCCCAGCTCATCAGTGCTACACCTTGGAATGTCATCGCAATTTGAAGATGATCGACAATACCACCAAGCATCAAGATCATCGCAATGACACCGCCTACTACTACCCAAAAACGGCGTCCTGGTGTAAAACCAAACATGTTTTCAAAAAAGTTCGAGAGGGAAAGTGAGCTGCTGTAAATATTCGTTATATTAATTCGAACCTGTGTTAGTACCGTGAATACGACACCACCGAGCCCTAATAATGTCACGATATAAACGCCGGGATTAGCTTCGGCGAATTTTACACCGAACCAAATGCCAAGGCCACCCATTACACCAAAACAGAAGATTTGCGGAATAAATCCGATTGCAATTGAACCGACTTTCAAATCTTTCGGTTTCAGGAATCGTGCATAATCCGAGGCAATTAAAGCCGTAAGTCCCATGATACCATGTTGCATTCCGATACATAACAGCAATGCCGTACCACCTATTTGAACACCCTCAGGCATATAGGTCCAGAAATTTCCGGAGTTAAGTGATGGGGTGTTGAAAGCTATGACAATGGCCGTAATGAGGAAGAACCCAAAAATAGGCAATGACCACTTTTGAAGTTTGTCCAATTGTTTAATGCCAAACCAGTTTAACGGAATTACTAAGGAACCAAAGAATACAATTAAAAGCCAGATCGGAATCGCCGGGAAGAATGCATGAACTGCAGCGACTAGAATCATACCTTCAAATGCACAATACATAATAAAGTTTGATGCGTAAATTAATGAGGTTAATGAGGCTCCGATATAACCGAATCCTCCGCGGGATAATAAGTTGACGTTCATGCCGGACTTTGCCGATAAATAAACTATGATGCTTCCAAGAATACCAGCGACAATGATGGCATAACCAGCTGAGATGAGCGCATTGACCGCTCCGAATTGTAGTGCCATGACGCTCCCCATCTGGAAATAGAAGATGGCAGTTGCGATGCCAAACGTTATATTTGTGATACTTAACCAGCCCATTTTGCGCTCTTCACGCGGAACTCGGTCAAAAGTATAGTCACTAGTTGCTTCTTCTTGATATAAGTTTCGTTCTCTTAAATTTTGATCTGCAGTAATCTCAGATCTCATTCAATCAAATCCTTTCTGTACTTATACTTCTTTTGTTTCAAAGGAACTTTAATTAGAGGTGGATGGATCTTTTTAAGGGAAAGGGCGGTTACGGTAAATCATCTGCAATTGATCCCTTCAATTCAGAAACAAAAAAAGAAATGATTTTTTTACCGCGCAGACAGTCGTGAGCGTAAGTTAAATAGCTCCATTAAATATTTTAACATAATTTAACGCAATTATTTGCTTTCTCAGTCTAAGTCGTTCTTTAGTCCCGCAATAAATCCACCCTTTCCCAGATAATAAAAAAGCTCGAAAAACATAAAATTCCCTTGTTTTACGAGTACTTATTATAGCCAATATGACCATCTGTTTATTCTACCTATTCTTTTACACTTACCGCAAAATGACTGTTTGGAGTTATTGGTTTCTAAGTTTATAGATGCATTTATAGCATCCCGGTAAGAGTATAATTTTCCCAACATAATATTATTCGTTATTGTTAGCCTGCTAATGGTTCCGTCGTCTTTCCTATTCACCCAGCAATGCATAAAACTGATAGCCCATATACAGCGCCATTATCCAAATAATTACCGCCGATATTTTATTAAGATAATTTAAGAATTTTCCGTTACTGTCAATTTGTCCAATCTTTCTCCCGACAATGGCAAGTGACAGAAACCAAACCCATGATACGACTATGCAGGCTACTGTAAACATCCATTTGTCATAACCTGTGTAAGCTAATGAACTTGTTCCGATTACCCCGATTGTATCCAAAATAGCATGAGGATTAAGTAGCGACACGGATGCAGCAAATGTTATTTGGCGTCGAGCTGAAAATCCCTTTTGGTCCCGCTTTGCATTTATCGTAGGGTTGTCTTTCCATATCACCCATCCCATATACGCCAAGAAAAAGAATCCCGCTAAAAACAGTGTTATTTTCAACCATTCAAAACTAAAAACAATCACCGATACTCCCGCTACCGCCAAATAAATTAAAATCGTATCACAGATTCCTACTGTTACTATTGCAGGCAATGCTTTCGTAAATTTCCGGTGTGTGGCACCTTGATTAAAAATAAATACGTTTTGAACACCTAATGGCAAAATTAAGCCAAATGCCAGTAGGATTCCATGAATTAATGGTTGCACGCTTATTCCTCCTATTTCCATTATTTAAGAATAACGATGAAGGAACGATTTGTCTCCCCTTATTAAAGAGATTGAGGCATACTCCGTGATATCCGTTTACGGAAGTGCCTAGCGTTTTTTACGAGTATCTTGACTTACCATTAATTGATAAATTAATGTAGTAAATAGAACATGATAGGCGATAAAGTTCGCCCTAAACCGCCTATAGACGAATGACTCCTGTCAGTTTAGTGAACTGGCGGGAGTCTGTTTTATTTAAGGGAGGTTACTGAATTTGCAAATGATTTTAATAGGAATCGGGGGTGCAATTGGGGCGGTACTACGATATAGTGTCTCCCTGCTTTTGTTAACAAACGAGACAGCTGCCTTCCCTTTTGCGACGGTAGCAGTGAATTTGGCAGGCTGCTTTCTTTTAGGGTTGCTCTCTTCCGGTCTTGAACTAAAAATTTCAGCAAACCCTGATTATTTATCAGCATTCAAAACCGGTTTAATCGGCTCATTTACGACTTTTTCCACGTTCAGTGTCGAAGTTATCCAGCTGCTGCTGCATCACTTTTATCTTTCCGCCATCCTTTATATTTTCATTAGTGCCATCTTCGGATTAATTTTTGTTGCGTTTGGCATGAAGATTGGAAAAAGCCTTTCGGAAAGGGAAGAACCAGTATGACGAATTTCTTGTTAGTGGCAGTTGGCGGATTTTTCGGAGCCATTTTACGCGCTTTTATTTCTAAGCGGCTCAATCATACAAACCGATTTGTTCACCTTGGCACTTTTACGGTAAATATGCTCGGCTCGTTTGCATTGGGATTTTTGGTTAATATGCATCTTCATACAAATGCAAACCTTATTTTGAGTATCGGATTTTTAGGAGCTTTTACTACATTCTCTACTTTCAAATTGGAAAGTCTGACACTTGTCCATGCAAAACAATGGAAGCAATTTGTACTCTATTCTTTACTCACATATATGGTCGGCCTATCCTTTGCTTTTGCCGGCTTTTGGGTAGCAAAATTATATTTATCCTAATGTTTTCGTCTCCTCTCTAATCAGCATCGGTCTTAACGTGCTATGTTTACAATCAAATGACACGGGTAAATTTACATTGTGCAACATTCAGATAAGGAGGATGATAGAAATGGTAAAACATATTGTGGGTTATTATGATACAGAAGCAGAGGCAATTGATGCAATCGAGGATTTAAAACGACAAGGTTACCGTACTGAAGATATTTCAGTTATCAGTAAAAGCCAATCGGATGTTGATACAATTTCCGATGAAACAGGTGCAAACGTTGCAGAAGGTGCAGCTACAGGCGCAGCTGCGGGCGGTGCATTAGGCGGAATTGGCGGCGTACTTGCAGGTCTTGGCGCATTGGTGATTCCAGGGATCGGTCCTATTGTCGGAGCAGGTCCAATTGTTGCCGGTATTACAGGCGCGGCAGCTGGTGCTGGTGTCGGTGGCTTGACGGGTGCTCTTATCGGAATGGGGATTCCAGAAGATGAAGCAAATCGTTACAACGAACAATTTGAATCTGGTAAAATTTTAATTATGGTAGACGAAAACTCACGTACAACACTTTTATAATAAAACTGTAGAAAGTCATTCTGAATTCATCAGGATGGCTTTCTTTTTTTGTTCCTACAGGAGGCAGGTTTCTCCCTTCCCTGTTTCCTCATGTTTACAAATATTCCTCCAGGGTAAATTTTAATATGTGAAAAGAGATTTGAGAGGATGAGAGAAATGGCAAAACATGTCGTAGGATATTATGATACAGAAGCAGAAGCAATTAAAGCCGTTGAAGAATTAAAGCAACAAGGATACAGTGCACAGGATATTTCAATCATCAGTAAAAACGTATCGGATGTAGATGCAATCTCCAATGAAACAGGCGCAAATGCCATGGAAGGCGCAATTACAGGTGTTGCTGCCGGCGGAACATTAGGCGGACTCGGCGGTGTTATCGTCGGACTTGGTGCACTTGCGATTCCAGGTATCGGACCTGTTGTTGCTGCCGGACCAATCGCTGCTGGGTTAACCGGATTAGCTACCGGTGTAATGGTCGGCGGAATCGTCGGTGCTTTAGTCGGGATGGGTATTCCGGAAGACGAGGCAGAGCGCTACAACGAACAATTTGAAGCCGGCAAGATTTTAATCATGGTGGCAGAAGATAAACGCGGTTCAGGCACCATTTTATAAATAAAAGAAATTTGGCCATCCTATGTATCGGGATGGCTTTCCTGCTTTTTTTAACAGCCTTTTATGATTCATTTTCCCTCTTGCCCAATCAGTAGGTTGGAGCTGAATTTCATGGTATATTATTGAAGTTGCACTATTAAGTGTTATTTTACAGATGGAGGTTTTACGATGCTCAAAAATTTGCAAGATACAACAACATTAAATAACGGTGTTAAAATGCCTTGGCTAGGAATCGGTACATATTTAGTTGAGGAAGGACCTGACCTGTTAAACGCTATCAAATTTGCGATTAAACACGGTTACCGCAGTATCGATACAGCTGCCGTTTATCAAAATGAAGAGGGCGTCGGCGAAGCAATCCGTGAAGCACTAAAAGAAACCGGCATTTCAAGAGAAGAATTATTCATCACTTCTAAAGTGTGGAATACAGATTTAGGCTATGAGGAAACACTTGCTGCCTACGAAACAAGCTTAAAGAAATTAGGTCTTGAATACTTGGACTTATACCTTATTCACTGGGCAGTTGTAGATAAATATAAAGATGCATGGCGTGCGATGGAAACACTTTATAAAGAAGGAAAAGTGAAAGCGATCGGCGTATGTAACTTCCAGGTTCATCATTTAGAAGATTTGATGAAAGATGCGGAAATTAAACCGATGATCAACCAGGTGGAATACCACCCTCGCTTAGCTCAATCGGAAGTAAAAGCTTTCTGTGAAAACAACGACATTCAGTTCGAGGCATGGTCTCCGTTAATGCAGGCAAAATTATTGGACAACCCTCTATTAAACGAATTGGCTGCCAAATATAATAAAACTGTTTCTCAAGTCATTTTAAGATGGGATCTGCAAAACGGTGTTGTAACGATTCCAAAATCAACGAAAGAACATCGCATTGTAGAAAATGCCGATATTTTTGATTTTGAACTGACTTCTGAAGATATGGAACAGATTAATGGCCTTAACCAGGATTTACGTATCGGACCGGATCCTGATCACTTCAGCTTTTAATTAAACGCTTCATTCAGCAAGCTGTCCTCGTCTCTTATTACGAAGACAGCTTTTTTCACTTAAAAACACATACTTGAAATTTTTTTCGAAAACGAGTAAACTATCAAAGTGCTCATTTATCCAAGTTAATAGTAACTGTATAACCTCAAGAATATGGCTTGAGGGTCTCTACCAGGAACCATAAAATCCTGATTACAGAAAATGATCTTTTTCATTTTTTGTAATCAGGATTTTTTTATTTTCCAAAGAAAGGAAGTTAGACAAAATATGAATTTCAAAGTATTAATACTCGCATTATCAACGGTTGCTGTCGGGTTGGTCGAACTGATTATTGGAGGGATTCTCCCAATCATTGCAACTGATATGAATATTTCAATAAGCACTGCCGGACAGCTGATTACCGTATTTGCCCTTATTTATGCAATCGCCGGTCCTGTGTTATTAGTTTTAACGAGCAAAGTTGAACGAAAAAAGTTATATCTTATTTCGTTGTTTATTTTCTTCATCAGTAATATCATGATGTATTTCAGTGTGACATTCACATTTATGATGGTTGCCCGTATTTTAAGTGCAATGAGTACTTCACTGATCACCGTGCTTTCATTAATCCTCGCTGCAAAAGTTGTTTCACCGGCGCATCGTGCGAAGGCACTTGGTTTCATTTATATGGGAATTAGTTCTTCGCTCGTATTAGGTGTACCGCTTGGCATTTTAATTTCCGATTATTTCGGATGGCGTGTAATTTTCCTAGGCATCGCGATTTTATCAGTAGGCTCATTTATTCTCATTTCACTCTTTTTAGAGAAGGTTCCTGGGGAAATGACCATTCCACTTTCGCAACAATTAAAGGCAGTTGCCAGTTCCAAAATCGGCAGTGCCCATCTTGCAACAATGTTTATGCTGGCTGGACACTATACGATGTACGCGTACTTCACACCATTTTTGGAAACAGAACTAAGTCTGAATTCCAGCTGGATCAGTCTTTGCTATTTATTATTCGGGATTGCTGCAGTAAGCGGCGGCGCATTTGGCGGAACGCTTTCGGATAAAATCGGTGCACCTAAGAGTATTATTTTCGTTATTGTTTCATTTGCAGTCGTGTTATTCATACTGCCATTCACGACCTTCTCTCTTATCATCTTCATACCGATTATGATGATTTGGGGAGCGCTAAGCTGGAGTTTATCACCACCACAGCAAAGCTACTTGATTCAGACAGATCCTGCCACATCAGATATTCAGCAAAGCTTTAATAATTCGGCTTTACAGATCGGAATTTCGATGGGATCAGCGTTTGGCGGAATCGTAATCACTCAAACAGACACGATTTCACATGCAGCTTGGTATGGTGGCGCACTTGTACTAGTTGCGTTAGCATGTGCAGTCTTTTCTTTAACGAGAAAAACAAATGGTAGAGAAGAAAAAATTTCTACTTCGGCTGCCCATCATTCAAATATATAAGTTAAAAGCCCCATTCGTTTTATAATCGAATGGGGCTTCTTCTATTCTCGGTTATATTTCTTATAGATTTGTAAATCTGTAGATTGTTTCGTGATGATAAGGAATTCCTTTTTTTATAATAGAATTTGGTAAGTGTTTATATTTCATGCTATTTGGAGCATTTTGTACCTCTAAACAAATACCTAAATAATTTTGTGCGGGTGCTTCCTTAAATGAGTAGCCACTGCCGATTTTACTGCCAGTATATACAACTAAAGCTTGTTCATCCGTTATGATTGTAAGTTTGCGGCCACTTTCTTCCTCCGATAATACAATTTCACTTTTCTCTAATAAAAACGGATGGTCTATACCTCCGCTCGCCAACTTAACTTGCGGAAAGTTACTCTCCATGACTTCCTTCAAATATTTCTTTTCATTAAAGTCAAATATTGTACCAATTACATTTTCTATATTGCCCAGCGGTAACCCCTGCTCATCAATATAAAGCATTCCTCTACTGGAAAATTTCAATGTATGCCCTTCAATCGTACGCTTTAAATTTCCGCTTAGATTAAAGTAACTATGATTTGTACAATTTAAAATCGTATCAGTATCGCTTATACCTTCATACGAAGTAATTAGCTCGTTACTGGCTGTTAATGTATAGGTAATAGACATATTTAACTTTCCAGGAAAATCAACGGATTCAAAATTGAGAAAGTATCTTACATATTGTCCATGCGAGGAAACACCTGTTTCAAATTGCCATAGCTGATTGTGAAAGCCGTCATTTCCACCGTGCAGTAAATGGTGCCCTTCATTTGCCCTCGCTTGAAAAGAAACTCCATTGATTTCTAAAATAGCATCTTCAAGACGGCCTGCAAAAGGTCCAATCGCCGCACCAAAAAACTGCGGATATTGTTTATATTTTTCTGCCGTATCAAATGAACAAACAACATTCTCAATTATTCCATTAGCATCAGGGGTAGCGATTGCCGTAATCGTACACCCTAATGTACAACTGCTTACACACATCCCATTCGTATTCGTTAAAATAACTTCATAAACGGGATGCTTGTTTATTTGACCAAAAGATTTAACTTCAATCATTGCAAACGTAATCAGCTAATACGATTTGTTGATTTGTGTCTACCGATTGCTGAATCGCGTGCAAAATCCCCACGTTTTTGCGTGAATAATTATGCTGTACTGTCAGGTCTCCATTAGTACGTACAGCATCGGAGAAGTATTCAACCTCTTGCTTGTATATATCTCCTCCGGTTTGTTCGATACGTTCTGTTGTTAAAGTATTGATAGTAATTTGTCCATTCCCACTTAAACGGTCTGGTCTAAATGCATTTTTAACTTTTACCGTTCCCTTCGTCCCCACTATTTCATATTCATTTCGTTCTGTCATATCAAAACTACAATCGATCATGCCGTGGATTCCATTTTCTAGCTCGACTATTCCAAACGCAGAAATATCGACAGTAGTTTTTGAATCTGCAATCCTTTTAAATGAAAGTGACTTAACGTCATTTCCCAAAATGAGTTGCATTGCATGAACCGAATAACAACCAACATCCCAGATAGCACCCCCACCTTTTTCTGCGTTCATGCGAATGTCACCTTTACGATCTGTTAAATAAAATGAGTGACTTGATTTAAAAAGTTTTACTTCACCAATTTCTCCAGAATCAATAATTTCTTTTACTCGCATATGCTGTGGATGAAATTGGTACATGAACGCTTCCATAAACTGTACATTCTCTTCATTACAAACTGTAATCATTTCTTCTAAATCAGCTTCATTTAATGCAGCAGGTTTTTCACACAAAATGTGCTTTCCTGCCTTTGCTGCTTTAATGACCCACTCTTTATGTAAATCATTTGGGAGTGGAATATAAATTACTTCTACCTCATGATCATTTAATAATTCATCATAACTCTCGTAAGCTCTTTTGATTCCTAGTTTTTCAGCGATCGCATGTACCTTTGGACCACGGCTGGCAATTGCAATGACTTCCGCATTTTCAGCACGTTTTATAGCCGGAATCAGTTGCGTTTGCGCAATATTGGCTGTACTTAAAATACCCCATTTTACTTTGTTCATTATGAATTCCTCCCTAGCGAAATAGTTTTAATTGTTCATTTAACGCTTTTGTCTGAGTGTAAATCTGTTGATATACCGCATATAGCTGATTGTATATTTCAACATTCTCACGATTCGGTTCAAATTTCCCTTCTACTTGAACACAAGCCTGAACAGCTTCTTCAAAATCTGTGTATATATTCGCTCCTACCGCTGCAATCATACACGCACCGATACTTGGCCCTTGCTCATTTTTTAGTTTATACACCGTTACATTAAAAATATCGGCCTGCATTTGTAGCCAGACTGGACTTTTTGCGCCACCGCCGATAGAAACCATTTCGGTAATATCTTTGCCCGAGTTACGGAAAATCTCTAACGAATCACGCAGTGAAAAAACGATTCCCTCCATCACAGCCCGCGCAAAATGTTGCTTTGTATGTGATGCATCTATGCCAATATAGCTTCCACGAATCGTAGAATCTGCATAAGGTGTGCGTTCACCTACAATATACGGTGTAAATAATAACCCGTTACTTCCCGGAGTAATTGTATTAATCCCCGCAAACAATTCATCATAAGACTGCCCTTCCGCAAATCTCTCTTTAAACCAGCTAAGGGAGTGCCCAGCCGACAACGTAACCCCCATTGTGTAGTAAGCATCCTCTACAACATGGTTAAAATAGTGTACCTTTCCTTCAAAATCCTTTGTATTGGATTCCTCATATGATAATAGAACTCCCGATGTACCAATACTGACCATTGTTTTACCATCACCTGCAACACCAGAACCAATTGCCCCACAAGCATTATCCGCACCACCAGCATAAATCTTAGTTGCGGTCGTTAATCCTGTGCTTTTAGCAAATTCCTCTGTCAATTGCCCCACTTCTGTTGCCGATGACACAAGCGGTGGACATATTGCTAAATTAATTCCCAGCACTGCAGCTATTTCCTGACTCCATTCGCTCTTTTCTATATCCAGTAATAATGTGCCTGCCGCATCGGAATAATCCATATGCAAATTTCCAGTCATCACAAAACGCACATAATCCTTAGGTAATAGAAAAGTTTTTATCGCTTTGAAAATTTCCGGTTCATATTCCTTTACCCATAGAATCTTTGGTAACGTAAAGCCTTCAAGAGCATTATTTTTAGTAATTCTCAGCAGGTCCTCCTGCCCAACTTGTTCAACAATTTGCTTACACTGCTCTGTTGTCCGCGTATCATTCCATAAGATTGCAGGTCGAAGAATATCATTATTTTCATCAAGTAGCACCAATCCATGCATTTGACCAGAATAACTAATCCCTACAATAGTAGAAACATCTCCTGTAAATCGTTTAACAATTTCCTGAATTGCCGCTTTAGTTCCAGTCACCCAATCATTTGGATTTTGCTCTGAGTAACTTGGCTTTTCATGAACAAGCGGATAGCTCCTTGATGCTTCATCGACAATAGTTCCTTGCTCATTCATTAACAGTGCTTTTACTGCGCTTGTTCCTAGGTCAATCCCGATTACATACTTCATATTTCTGCCTCCACCCGTATACTGCATAAAAGGCTAGACCAAAAGTATAAATCTTTTGCTCTAGCCTCAAAAAGCTTCTTGACCACAATTATTCAGCTATAACATTTAAAATGTACTGATTTATAATCATTTTCAATTTTTCTGTGCGACCAGAGCTGTTTTTAACGTCCCCAAGCCCTAAAGCATATTCTTCCAACTGCTTGAAGCCGACAGTCCCATCAACAATTTGTTTGCCGATGCCTTCGTTATAACTGCTATAACGATTATCTACGAAGTTTTCCAACACACCATCTTCCAATAGCTTGTGGGCAACCTTCAGTCCGACAGCAAATGAGTCCATTCCCGCTATATGTGCATAAAACAAATCATCCTGCTCAAATGATCCACGGCGTACTTTTGCATCAAAGTTCAAACCGCCCTTTCCGAGGCCGCCATTTTTCAAAATTTCATACATTGCTAACGTGTTTGTGTAAAGGTCTGTAGGGAATTCATCCGTATCCCATCCAAGTAATGTATCGCCCTGGTTGGCATCCACTGAGCCCAGCATCCCGTTAATACGTGCTGTATGTAACTCATGCTCAAATGTATGCCCGGCTAATGTTGCATGGTTTGCTTCTATATTGAATTTGAACTTGTTTTCTAATCCGTACGTACGCAAGAAACCAATCCCTGTTGCTACATCGAAGTCATATTGGTGTTTTGTCGGCTCTTTTGGCTTTGGTTCAATCAAGAATTGACCTTCATAACCAATTTCTTTTGCATAATCTACCGCCATGTTCAAGAACATACCAAGATTATCTTGCTCTAACTTCATATTTGTATTAAGCAGTGTTTCATAGCCTTCACGACCACCCCAGAAGACATAATTTTCAGCACCTAAACGCTTTGCTACTTCCAAGCCCTTTTTCACTTTCGCAGCCGAATAGGCAAAAACATCTGCATTAGGTGAAGTCGCAGCACCGTGAACAAAGCGTGGGTTTGAAAACATATTGGCTGTATTCCATAGGAGCTTAGTTTTTGATGTAGCCATGTATTTTTCCATCATGTCTATAATTTCATCCAGGTTTTTATTCGTTTCCGCCAATGACTGGCCTTCCGGTGCAACGTCTACATCATGGAAGCAGAAAAATGGCACATTTAACTTTTCATAAAATTCAAATGAAGCTTCTAAACGTGCCTTTGCTAGGTCCATGCCGGAAAATTTGTCCCATGACCGCTCCATATTTCCTGCACCAAACGGATCTCCGCCATCATACGTAAATGTATGCCAATAGGCTACTCCAAAACGTAAAGTTTCCTCCATCGTTTTCCCGCCAACAACTTCCTCTGGATTGTAGTATTTAAATGCTAAATCACTTGTTGATTTTGGTCCTTCATACTTGATTGCTGAGATATTGCTGAAATATGACATATAATATTCCCCCGATTCATTTGTTTTTAGAAATGATGTCAACCCATACCGCCAAAATTAAAATCAAACCTTTTACGATATACTGCCAGTAAGCGCCGATATTCATCATCGACATTCCGTTATCAATACTTGCCATAATGAGTGCACCGATAATCGCACCATAGATCTTCCCTTTACCGCCCATTAAAGATGTACCGCCAATTACGCAGGCTGCGATGGCATCCAATTCATAACTGTTCCCGGCAGATACTGTTGCTGCATTTAAACGTGCTGTTAATAACACACCTGCTACTCCAGCTAAAGCACCCATGCTGACGAATACATATAGCGTATTTCGTTTAATATTTATTCCCGATAATGCTGCTGCTTCCGGGTTGCCGCCTATTGCATAAATCCGGCGTCCAAATGCTGTTTTTGTTGTAATGAACATGAAAACAAGCGCAATTACCGCTACAATTAAAAACGGGATTGGAATACCTAAATAACGATTCAACATATACGTAATGACTACTAGAACAACAGAATAAACTGTCACTTTTCCATAATCGATTACAGAAGGCAATAATAATAAGCCCATTTCCTTACGCTTTCTACGACTATTTACCGTGAAAGCTATCATTAAAATAACGGCTATAGCAGCTATAATATAACCTGGTATAAATGGTAAGTAACTGTTTCCGATTTGTTTGAAACTTGGGTTTAATGATGAAATCGTTTGACCATCCGATAAACCGATTAGAACCCCTCGGAATATCAACATCCCCCCAAGCGTAACAATAAATGCGGGTACTGCTCGGTATGCGACCCACCATCCTTGCCATAACCCAATTAAACCTCCAATTATAATTGCTGCGAGTACAACAACCGGTGTACTCCATCCTTGCCAAACTTGCAGCATTGCGGCAATTCCACCTGTAACCCCTACAATCGAACCTACCGATAAATCAATGTGTCCTGCCACAATTACCAATGTCATTCCTACCGCAAGTACAGCTATGATCGACATTTGGGTAAATAAATTGGATATATTACGAGAAGATAAGAATTCCCCTCCAGTAAAAAATGTGAAAATAATAGCAATAAAAATTAAAGCAATAATTAAGGTATAGGATTGTAAATCGAATTTGAAGGATAATTTACTTTCTTTTTTGATTGTCTGTTCATTAATCACGTTTTTTCCCTCCAGTTGCACACATCATTACTTTTTCCTGTGTTGCTTCTTCTCTTGCAAATTCTCCCGTAATCTCCCCTTCACACATAACAAGAATTCGATCTGACATTCCTAAAACTTCAGGCAGCTCAGATGAAATTAGTACAATCCCTACACCTTGTTGGACAAGCTCATTCATAATTTTGTAAATTTCATATTTAGCACCAACATCAATCCCTCTAGTAGGCTCATCTAAGATTAATAGTTTTGGATTATTCATAATCCACTTACTCAAAACAACCTTTTGCTGGTTTCCTCCACTTAGCTTTCCTACCTCTATGTCTAGATTAGGTGCTTTTAATTTCATCTTGGTTGTAATCTCTTCTGCTGCTCTTACTTCAAGTGCTTGGCTAATCACATTTAGTTTCATCACCTTGTTTAATGCAATCAGTGTCGTATTTTTTGCGATATCCATTCCTAGTACTAGACCGTATCGCTTACGATCTTCCGATACATAAGCAAATCCCTCTTTAATAGCATCCGCTGGTGATTTAATTGTTACGGTTTTATCATTTAATTTGACCGTACCTTCTTTTTTACCAGGCATTCCGCCAAACAAACTAATAAACAGCTCTGAGCGACCTGCTCCCATCAAGCCGGAAAACCCTACAATTTCACCCTTTTTAACATTGAAATTTATATTAGATACAACTTTTTTTCCCGATTTATTGTATGAAGTGTAGTTTTCTACATGTAATACATTTTCATCACTAATTTCATGCACCTCATAAGGGAATAACTCCGTCAGTTCACGACCAACCATCTTTGTAATGATCATTTCCTCAGTGAGATACTCGATGGAGTTCGTTGAGATTGTCTGACCATCACGTAAAATTGTTACAGAATCAGCCAGCTCCATTACTTCTCCTAATTTGTGCGAAATGTATATGCATGTTACACCTTGTTTTCGAAGTTCATTTAACAATTTAATTAAAACAGCTACATCACTTTCTGTAAGAGCAGCTGTCGGCTCATCTAAGATTAGAATATCCGTTTCCTTCGTCAGAGCTTTTGCAATTTCCAGAAGTTGCTGCTTTCCTACCGTTAATTCGGATACCTTCATTTGTGGATCCAGATCTAAACCAACCTTTTCAAGTGCTACCTTCGACTTTTTATAAATTTCATTCCAATTAATAACGGCCGAGCGCATTAAATCATGTCCTAAAAATAAATTTTCAGCAATCGTCATTCCACCAACCAATGCCAGTTCCTGATAAATAATTGCCACTCCTGCATCTTGTGATTCTTTAATATTTTTGAAACTTGCTTCTTTGCCTTTGATTAAAATTTTCCCACTGTATGTGCCCGCCGGATAAACGCCGCTTAATACTTTCATTAAGGTCGACTTTCCTGCACCATTTTCACCACATAAGGCATGGATTTCACCTTTTCGGACTGAAAAAGTAACATTGTCCAGAGCCTTAACACTTGGAAACTCTTTTGTTATTCCTTTCATTTCTAAAACATATTCAGTCATGTTTCCACCACCATTCTCCATATCCTCATTTAAAAGAAAGGAGGGAAATTCTCCCCTCCTTTTGCTGTTATTTACGGACGGTCACTTTCCGGAACATTTTTATATACATCATCATAGCTATGGAATTCATCTTCAATAACTGTTGTCATAAGTTCATCTTTACCTACTGAAATTGGGTCCAGCTTAATGAATGGAACATCCATCTGGCCATTGTTTACAGAATCCGTAGCAGTAACTTCCTCACCTTTTGCTAATTGAACCGCTACTTCTGCACTCTTTTCAGCAATTGCTTTTATTGGCTTGTAAACGGTCATTGTCTGTAATCCCTCTGCAATACGCTGAACACCTGCCAGGTCAGCATCTTGCCCAGAAATTAATACTTTACCAGCTAATCCCTGAGCTTCTAACGCCTGAATTGCGCCACCAGCCGTATTATCGTTTGAAGCAACGACAACATCAATATTGTTTTTGTTTGCAGTTAATGCGTTTTCCATGATTTTTAATGCTTCATTTGCATCCCAGTCTTTCGCCCACTGATCGCCTACAATTGTAATATCACCTTTATCAACTAATGGCTGAATAATATTCATTTGCCCTTCACGGAACATTTTTGCGTTGTTATCCGTTGGAGATCCCCCCATTAAGAAGAAGTTTCCGTCAGGTTTTAAATTCACTAAATACTCCGCTTGCATCTCGCCCACACGTACGTTATCAAATGAAACATATGCACTGATATCTGCCCCGTTAATCAATCGGTCATATGCTAATACTGGAACGTCTTCTGCATTTGCCTGCTCCACAACAGTGGATAAAGAATCTGAATTAATCGCAATAATTACTAATGCATCTAAATCCTGAGACAGCATATTTTGTATTTGCGATAATTGCTTTGCTTCATCACCATTTGCAGACTGCACTACGACTTCTGCACCCATTTCTTCGGCCTTAGCTACGAAGAAATCACGGTCATGCTGCCAACGTTCTAATGTTAAGTCCGATACCGATAACCCAATCTTCAATTTATCCCCTGCTGAATCACTTGAATTTGCCTTGCCTGTATCTTTGCTTGAGTCGCCTGCATCCTGCCCGCAAGCTACCAATAACATTGATATTACTAACAGAATTCCAAAAAGAAAGCCCTTACATTTACGCATGAACTACACCCCTTTAATATTTGTAATATTCTCAATTTAAAAATAGAATAACATGTTAATATTTGTTTGTCTATTGGATGAACAAAGTTTTTTTGTTATACTTTAATTAAAATTATCGATCGTTTTGTATTGGAGGGATTGTTACTTTGTCTTGGAATCAACAAATAGGGAAAAAATTTAATAAGCAGCAAATTTTAAATTATATTTTCTCTAAAAGGATTGTTTCTAGAGGAGAAATCATTGAAGAAATTGGGTTAAAAAAAGCAACTGTTGCAAATTTAGTAACAGAACTAATAGAGGACCGATTAATCGTAGAAGATGGGAAAGATTGTTCAACTGGAGGGAGAAGATCCCGGTTATTAAGGTTTAATGAAACAGCTGGTTTTGCACTTGGCATTGATATTGGCGTTAACTATTTATATGGTGCAGTCTTTAATCTAAAAGGAGAAATTGTTTTCGACCATTTCCAACTCGTACCATCAATTCAACTTGACGCGTATTTAAAAAGTATTTTGAGTTTAGTTGAATTACTCGTAAAAAATGTGCCCCCTAGTCCATTCTCAATCGTCGGATTAGGAGTTGCCGTTCCTGGTTCTGTTAATAAAGACGGCGTAATTATTATTGCACCCAATTTACGTTGGGAAGATTTTGATATCAGTGGATATTTGCGTGATCGCTTTGACTTCCCCATCTATATTTCAAATGAGGCAAATGCTGGTGCCTATGCAGAGTATATTTTTGAAAATAATAAAGAAACTTCAAATCTATTATATTTAAGTATAGGTATCGGATTAGGTGTTGGGATTATTATTGATCATAATATTTATCTAGGTGTTAACGGCTATTCGGGCGAAAGTGGTCATACAATCATACATATGAATGGTCGTAAATGCACTTGCGGGCGCAACGGATGTTGGGAAGCATACGCCTCAGAATACGCTCTCATTCATGATGCGACTTATATGTTAAAAGAAAGAGAACTATCATTAGAGCAGCTAATTACCTTAGCTGAAGAGGGTCATGAAGATGTTATTCAATTATTTAAGGAAACCGGGTACTATATCGGTCTCGGGATTACTAATTTAATTCAAACATTTAACCCCGAAAAAATTATTATTGGTAATCGTATAGTAAAAGCGCAAAAATTTATTGAGCAATCTATATTAGATACAATTCACGCTAATACTATGCATTTTCAGCGGGATAACTACTCTGTGCAATTTTCAAAATTAAAGGATCGTGCAATTGCCCTCGGTGCTGCTTCTTTTATCATTGATCAATTTATTCAGCTACCATTTGATTAATCTCTACTTTTATAGGGAAAATATATTTAACTTATCTCGTATAGTTAAAAAATGTATATTATGTTATGATAAGCAAGCCTATAACACTCTCGAATAATAATATAATATTGGAGAAAACTTATGGAAAACCTTAATTTAATGCTTGAAAAAAACAGTCATTTGGAAAGCGAACGTCTTTTTTTACGTCCAATTTCAATTGAAGATACTGAAGATATGTATGAATACACAGCAGATGAAGAAACAACGAAATTCCTTTATCATGCACACAAAGATCTAGAACAAACGAAGAAAATGATTGAGAATTATTTTATGAAAGAACCTGCCGGGAAGTATGCGATCGTATTAAAAGAAAGCAATAAAATGATCGGTGCAATTGAATTCCGTGTTCATGAATGGAATAAAAGTGGCGAACTTGGCTTTACATTGAACCGCAGTTTCTGGGGAAAAGGCTATATATCAGAAGCCAGCAAAGTTGTACTGGATTTAGCCTTCAATACACTCGGCTTAGAACGAGTATTTGCGGAATCACACGTTCATAATGCGGCTTCCGCTAAAGTAATGCAGCGTTTAGGGATGATCCATGAAGGAACAATGCGAAAAAATCATATGATCAAAGGTACTCTAGTAGATAGTGTATATTACTCTATTTTAAAAGAGGAATTCCAACAGGCTTAACAAAAAACTCGATCATTACAAATAAAGCCCTTCATTCTGTTTTCAGAATGAAGGGCTTTTCAAATTCAATCGGTTCTTAAAGTTGCATTATTATTAGAACGGATTTGTATTCATTAATGTTGCGTTTTTAATATACATGCGGTTGTTCAGCTTCAATTGTGCGATAATATAGTCTGCAATATCTTCAGGGTGCATATATTGATCTCTTTTTTCATCAGGCACTAGGCTCAGTGCATCCGCCAAATCTGTTGCGATTGTACTTGGCGCTAATGCTGTTACACGAATATTATTGCGGCGCACTTCTGCTGCTAGCGACTCTGTTAAGCCGATGACACCGAATTTAGAAGCACTGTATGCACTTGATGTTGCCGCACCGTTTAAACCGTTTGTAGATGAAATATTAATAACATCACCTGCATTTTTTTCGATTAATTGCGGTACAATTGTGTGCGATACATAAAAAGTACCCATTACATTGATGTCGACAATTTCTTTAAATTCTGCCGGATCCATATCAACAAGCTTATCAAATTTCCCTACGCCCGCATTGTTAACTAAAATATCCGTTAAACCCAACTCTTCTTTTAGATGGGCAGCAGCCTTCTGTACTTGTTCTAAATTTGAAACATCCGCCACTGCATAGGCAGCTTTAACACCATGGCTTTCAATTTCTTTCGCCACGTTCTGTAGTGCTTCTTCTGAACGTGCAATGATCCCTACGTTCACACCCTCTTTTGCTAATGCTACTGCTACCGCTTTACCGATCCCGCGTGCAGCACCTGTTACAACTGCGACTTTACCTTGTAATGACTGACTCAATATTATCGTCTCCTTTAAACATTATTCCAATAAAATTTTAACATAGCGTACTTCCATCCGTCATATTTCGTGTTCGGACGATATAGAAAGTATTTTTAATTGTTGCGATCTGATAAATCTAAAATATTTTCAATTCGCCCTCTGTTATAACGTTGCGTTAATATAAATGGTAGATTGGCGAAGAGTGCGTAGATAATATTAATCCAGCCTGCCCAAACAGGGTTCCAGAGGAAAAATAGTGGCGCAGGTAAAATAAGCAGCCAATGCGTCATTTCAGCCCTTTTTGTTTCAGCGGCAAAGACGATCAGATTTTCCCGCTTCGTACCATGTAAATGGCTTTTATTGTAACTTTTCTTTGCAATCGAAGAGCCATCAATTAAGTGCTTTTTCCATTTCTTCACTAAAAATAACCGATTCCAGATTTCCCCGTGCTCCTCCCACTTTGCAATACGGAAAAATACAACATTCTTCAGAAAAAAGCGTAAAGGAATGTTGAAACAGAGCGCTGAAATTGATAAGTGAAGAACGAACCATGCCACTATGTTAACAACGAGAAGCCAAATTGCATTAATAACTGTCATACCTCTCTCCTATTACACTTTGATTTTTCTGCCTCTCCACATGACCGAATGCAAAACATGCGTACGGTATAATGAGTACAAAAATACGGATGTAAAAAATAAAACAAAAAAAGGATAAATCAAGAAAACAACGAGATGAAAATCCCCTACTCTTTTCGCAAGCAAATACAAATGCGCACCGTATAATATATAGACGACAATACTGCTGAAGAACGCTACAGAAGATTCCGTTAAAAAGGCGATGAAGGGAGCCATTGCGACCATAATAACACCAAAAATCCAAAGCTGTATGAGCAGCATGACAAATTTATGAGTGGATTGGGAAGCTGTCGCCAAATTTTTTGTCCAGCCTTCCATTAGTTGCTTCGGTCCCTCTTCATACATTCGCATATTTATAATCCCTTTTCCGGCATAATTGGTCACCGGTAAGTCTTTCGCTATAAAAACATTACTCAGCGCAAAGTCATCCATAATCGATTCTTCCGCAGCTTCATGGCCTCCCGTTGCAATGTAACTCTCATTATCACAAAGAATACATGGTCCAAATGATCCTGCCGTTGCAAACTTTTCTTTCCAAACAGTAAATACATTCATTCCTGTCAGCACAATAATATTAAATATTACCGAAAAATTTTCATATCGTTTTACAATTTGGTGATATGGCTGAATTGATAATATCCCTTTTCCTTCTTGCTTGCTAAAGCTGTTTACAATGCGCTCAAGGCTGTCTTCAGCAGCAAGCTGAACATCCGCATCCAAAAAAAGGAGCCATTCTCCTCTTGCAGATTGTGCCCCATACGCACAAGCATTGGATTTACCCGGGCTCATCTCGCCTACTTGTTTACATATTAAAACCTTCGCTCCGTATGACGATGCAACTTCAGCAGTATGATCCGAGGAACCATCATCGACTACAATTATTTCAAAACGCTTCCAACTTTGTTGCTGGAGTGATTTTAACAATGGCGGCAACCGAAGCGCTTCATTTCTGGCTGGTATGATGATCGACAATAAAGGTAATGGCGGATTCCCCTCTTTTGCTGGTGGTTTTCTTGTAGACCAAAACATCAGGACACCACATAATAAACCGAGTAAGGATAGTATTTGCACAACCAAATACAAAGTTTCCATTGATCATGTTCCTTCCATTTGCATTTGTCTTATAGCTAGTACTATTTACTTCTTCCTATCTTTTTCGATCAGTTTCTTCGCCACCTGTTGCCCGCTAAGCGTAACCATTGGCATACCGCCACCCGGATTAACAGTTCCCCCGACGAAATATAAATTATCATAGCGTTCACTTTGCTTCGGATGTTTAAATCCTTTATTTATTTTCTTATCGGATACAGTTCCGTAAATTGCCCCGCGGTCCGAAGAATACGTCCGTTCAATATCATGAGGTGTCCACATATCCTTTGTAACAATACTTTCTCTAAGATTGTCCAAACCCATATTTTCCAGCTTTATTAATACCTTTTCCGCAAACTCGGTATATTGCTGCCGAGTTAGAGGCTTATCTTGAAGGTGAGGAATATGTGGAAGGATTTTAAGGTTCTCATGACCCGGCAGTGCTTGTTTTGGATCTGTTTTATTCACGTTCACTAAATAAATGACAGGATCATCCGGAAGTTCATGCTTCTCAAAAATCAGATTCATTTGCTTTTTCATGTTTTTAGCGAAAAAGAAATTATGATGGGCCAGTTGAGGGTAGCTATTTTTAACCCCTAAATGTAAGACAAGGCCCGAGCTTGCTGGCTCAAATTTTTCATCTAATTTATCGGTATAACTTTCTTTTTCCTCAGTTAATTGTTTATATGTTGGGATAACTTCCATATTGGAAACAAAATAATCAGCAGACAGTTTCGTCCCATCATCTGTATAGGCTGCCGTAATAGTTCGTTTGTTTTTATCCAATTTCACGATCTTTTTCCCAAGATGGAAGGTTACACCAATATCTTCAGCTAACTTCACTAAAGCGTTTGCCAAATTGTGCATCCCACCAGACACATACCAGATTCCCTGGGCGTGCTGCATGTAAATCATCATATTCAGAACTGCCGGCGCATGATAAGCGGAAGATCCAACATATTTTACAATATAACTCAGCATATCCCGGAATTGCGGGTTCTTAATTCTTTTATCAATCGCATCAAACATAGTCGATGATAAATCAAATTTCCTCAATGATTGAAACGCACCATGAAATTGGATCACTTCCTTTAGATTATCTAACCCTTGATTAAAATAACCTTGCTCCGTTATCTCGTATAATCCCTTGGAATAGTCCAGTAATTTATTGTATTGTTTAATATCTTTTTTCGTTAGAGATGGATTCAAGTTTTCCATATCGTGCAGATTTTCATATAAATCGATTGTATTACCTTCCGGGAAAAATGAGCGCCACTGATGGCTCAATCGCTGAATCTTCACATAATCACTCATTTGTTTTCCGCTTTGTTGAAATAAAGTTTCGAATATATGAGGCATCGTTAGGATCGATGGCCCTAAATCAAAACCGAAACCATCCTGCTCTAAACGGTTCAACTTTCCGCCGAGATGATTGTTCTGTTCATATATGTCAACATCGTACCCTTTTTGCTGGAGTGAAATTGCTGCAGATAAACCGCCAAGCCCTCCGCCAATTACAACCACTTTTTTCTTACCGGACATAGTGTCTCCCCCTCTATTTGCCATTTATTTAAACTCTAATCTGCTCTAACCGTTCCCGGACAACAAAATTTCTTTTCGTTAAGCAGTCATATTGGTTTTCCCGAATCACATTTAAAATCAAGCGGTAAACATTTGCCGCCGTCATAAGCGGTACTTTACTATCGTTATCAAATTTCACAAGATGATTTGAAAATTCATCATATAAAGTTTCGGCTCGTACCGCCAAATGTTCCCAAAGAGTAATAAACGAGTCATCAATTATCTGTTGTTCCAGCTTTTCTTTACAATATCCGAAGCGTAACTGCTCCATTACCGGAAGATAAATGCGGTTCTTTTCATAAAAATCTTCGCCTATATCTCGTAAAATATTTGTAAGCTGCATCGCAATACCGAGTTTAACCGCAGTCTTTTTAAGATATTGATGATTTTCCGTTGCAATAATCGGAAGTAGCATCAAGCCGACAGAGCCAGCTACATAATAGCTATACTCTTCTAATTGTCGGAGTGTTTTTGGTGAGGAAAAATAAATATCCATCTCTTGTCCTGTCAATTGATCGTAGAAAGGCTGAATATCCATATCAAATGTATTAAATACATGCCGCAGCGCTCTCCATAATGGATGATTCCGTTCTTCATGGTGGCTGAAAAGATCGAGTTCATGGCGTAATTGATTTATAGCCGCGCTCTTAACCGCAATAATTGGATTTTCGTCCACACTATCGTCGGCTATTCTGCAAAAAGCGTAAATTGCATAGACAGCATATCTCTTTTCTGCCGGAAGTCCGGAAAATGCAAAATAAAAGCTTTTGGAATGCTTTTTAATAATATTTTCGCAGTATTTTAAATCCGAGTTCAATTGGTGCTGTATCATATCAATCTCCCCTTTTGTAAAATAGTTTAGTAGTCAAACTGAATCCCTTGATCATCTGATATGAGTTCCTGAGCAGCTATTTTCGCAGAAAGGAGAACGATTGGCACACCTGCACCTGGATGCGTACTACTGCCTGTAAAGTACAGGTTTTCACAATGGGTCGCTTTACTTTGCGGGCGCATATGATTACTCTGCCTCAACGTTGGCTGCAATCCGAATGTTGCGCCATTGTATGCATTAAACCGCTGTTTGAAATTCAATGGTGTTGTGTATGATTCCGAGACAATTTCTTCTTCCAGATTTTCAAACCCTTTTATTTTTTTCATTTCACGAATCAAATAATTACGGTAATATTGAATCGTTTCTTCATTCCATTCATACTTCGCTGTTGAAAGTTCGGATACCGGCAGCAGAACATAAATTGCTTCCTTCCCTTCCGGTGCCATCGACGGTTCAGCTTTTGACGGGATATGAATATAAAATGCGCCATCCTGAAGCTTTTTTCCTGAAAAAATATCATTTATATTTTTCTTCATCTCACTTTTGAAAACAAAATTATGCACTCCCTCTACTTGATCGTATTTGCGGTTAGTTCCTAAATAAAGGAGGAAGCAGGAGCAGGAATATTTCATCGCATCGATTTTCTCATCGGTATATTTCCCTTTCGCCTTTTTATCTTGAATGAGCTCTTTCATTGCATAAGGAAAGTCTGCGTTACACATAACGTAATCAGCCTCTTCCCTTCTGCCATTCACGTAAATTCCATTGGCATGGCCGTCCTCGATGGAAATTTTCTCGACGTCAGCATTGTAGTGGACCTTACCACCAAGTTCATAAAACAGTTTTTCCATCGATGTCGCCATTGTGTGCATGCCGCCTTTGATAAACCAAACTCCGTACAAAAATTCAATCATAGGAATAATCGAATACAGTGAAGGCCCGTTATATGGGGAGATGCCTATGTACAATGTTTGAAAACTAAGCATATTTTTAATTCGTTCATCTTTAATATATTTACCAATAAAATGATCGGCGCTGTCGAAGGTTTTTAATTTCAAAGTTTGTTTGATCATAAATGGATTGTAAAAGTCTTTAAATTTGCGGAAAGGCCGTTGGATAAAATAATTCTTTGCGACGATAAAACGTTTATATATTTCCTGTAAGTAATCCAAAAAACCTAGTGCATCATCAGGGTTTATACTTTCTAGTGTTTTCCATCATTTCGGTTAAGTCGGACGAGCCTTTATACGGGCGATCCATCTCGTCTTTAAAATAGACTTGAAACATCGGATCGAGCTTCTCCATTGGTATGTAATCGTCAGGGTCCCGGCCGCATAATTCGAAAATCTCCCTGTATAATTCAGGCATCATCACAATAGTTGGCCCCAAATCAAATTTAAAACCATCTTTTTCAATACGATGCATTTTTCCTCCCGGCATTGCTTCCTTTTCAAACAGTTCCACTTCGTAACCCGCTTGCTGTAGACGAATTGCACTTGCCATCCCTGCTACACCAGCTCCAATAACAATGACTTTTTTTTTCATATTTGCGCTCCCCTAATTAATTATTAAAATGACATTTGCCTTTCCTCATATATGTAGATTGATTGCTTTTCGTCAAACGTTATACATTAATATTAATGTTGTATAATCTTTGGTGACAATGGGTTTTCAAGTTTTTTACTTTTTCTCTAAAACGTTTACCCTTTTTCCCTACTTTCAATCCTAATTAATATGTAAATTTTTCGGATTTATTGTTCGAATTTTAAATTCCAATCCTTTTACAATCCCCATCAAATTTCATTAGCTTTGTATAATGTTTATAGAGGGCAATCCAGCATCACCCAAACAAAAAAGACACTAATTCAAATTGAATTGTGTCTCCGTTACTTATAGCTCTTTTATTTTAATCGTTCCACACCAAATTACTATTTAAGCTTCTGTACATGTAAAAACTATAGGCATTACATAACGCCGCTTATTACAGCGTTGCCTATACGCAATGTATTGTTTGAATATGTTCAATATTTACATACGTTCGTTTCTCTTTCGCTGTTTTCAGCTCCAGCATCTTGCCATTAATACTTTTTACTTTCCCTATATGATGAGTCTTCTCCCCCATATTTAACACAATCAGCTTATTTAATAGTATCGCCAGCTGCTTTTCGAAATTCGCTTCAAATCCCTCTTCTGCTTGTTTCCCGCTATATTCCGCCTCTGATAAACCATACGGCCGCTCATTAGGCGTATAAGGAATAATCCATTTTATATGGTTTATTGGAATATAGATCTTTTTATAAACAGGTGAAAAGAACACAAGATAATCATCCATTACTTCTAGAACCGTGCCATATAAGTACTTTTTATTGATAATGCATATTTCCTGGTTAATTCCCTTTGCCTCTTTTAGGATACTCTCAAATGTTAAATTCTTTTTATTATCATCCAAAGGAATAATTGGGGAATCGGAAGGCCCTGCAAATTCAGTATCTGGTGTATCGGCTACAATATATTCAATATGGCTGACGGGGATATAAACAAAATTTTCGCCGTTAAATAATACAATAATGTCGCTGCCGCTATCGAAAATAATACCTTTGAAAAGCTGATCTCCTATTAAACTGACTGTGACATATTCTTTCTGTTCTCCTTGCCATATGTGATACAAATTGCTTCCTCCTATCTACTGAACAAACAACATAATCCATAAATATAAACTAAATAAACTGACAAACAATCCAATTGGAATGACAAGGAATGTTACTTTCAAATATTTCCGCCAAGTCATTTTCACACCATACTTTTTAAGTTCGAACATCCAAATTAATGTGGCAAGTGTACCGATTGGTGTTAATAGTGCCCCTATATCGCTTCCGATTACACTGGCAAGATATGCAATCTGTACAATTAGAGGATCCAGTCCCATATCGACAATTGCCATTGTACTGAACATGACAGCCGGTAAATTATTTACTAAATTTGAAAGCACAGTTGTCAGCATTCCCATAATAATTGTTGCCTGTAAAGCATCCTGAGCTATGAACTCTCTCAATGAAGATACAATGAAGTCATTTAAACCGACATTTTTGAGCCCATAAACAAGGACATACATATTAAAGGCAAATAGAAATATTTGCCATGGTGTATTTCTTATCACATCTTTAATTCCAATGCGGATACGAATCCATCGATAAATAATGAGAATGGCAGCACCGAATAATCCGATAAATTCAAGCGAGATACCAAAAGGAGTGAGGGCAAAAAACGCAATTCGAGTTGTTATTATAATGAGTAAGCATACTTTGAACATCTTCCAGTCGATATCTTCCGGATTACCTGCCGGATCAAGAGGATGTGTATATAATTGAGTAGAATGGAGGTGTGCACGTTTAAAGGGAATCATGGTAGAAACTTTCGGTATATCCTTTTTGAAATATAAAAAAAGCAGCCAGGCGATAACAAAAATACCAATCATCGACGGGATAAACATCATGAGTACATAGTCATTTAAAGTGAGGCCAACAATTTTCAGTGCAATTAAGTTCGAAATATTACTAACTGCAATGGGGGCACTGGCAGCTGTAGCAATTAGAGCACCTGAAATTAAGTATGGATACATTTGATGCGGTTTAAATTTGAGTAGTTGGACTATACGAATGATGATTGGTGTAGTAATCAAAATACTGCCATCATTATTAAATAGCATTGTCATTAAAAAGCAGAGCAAATTTGTATAAATATAAAGCCTAATACCAGATCCTTTAGACCTGTTGACAATGTTGAATGCAATCCACTTGAAAAAGCCGATACTTTCCAAAACAATCGTCATCATAATGGTCGAAAGGATTGTAAGTGAAGGTCCACTGACGATGCCCATGATATCAAGAATGTCAGTCCACGATACAATACCCAGGATTAACACAATTGCCGCCCCGATAGTTGTTGGGACCGTTTCATTAACATTCATAGGTCTCCAAAGCATAAAGACAATCGTGAATGTAAAGATAATAAGCATCATGATGAGCGAGCTATCCCACATTAATATCCGCCGCCTCATTACTAATAAATTTCGATCTTACTGGTTCATGTGCGAATTCTTTCTCTAGTTCCAGTACTGGTTCGACTCCCGGCCCGTTGACTATTCTTTGTTCAATTGGAGCTGAAATATATAATTTATAAAATAAACCTCCCACTATTGTGAAGTAGAGGATTATAAATAAAATGAGCACCATTTCACCTCCTTCTTTTGGAATTTTGGTGCGAATATTAGTTTAATGAGTTTTAAGTGGCTAAGTACTGTATTACTTTCTTCTGTTCCCTGAGGACTTTGTATTCGTACTGCTTTTTGCTTCTTGACTTTGAGCTTCTTGGCCTTCTTCTTGGCTCTCTTCTTTTACACCGAAGCTGATATTTCGAATATGGAACATTGAAAGCTGGATAACTTCTTCTTTAGAGAAAATCGTTACGTAATCGTCTTCTACCTCATTTAAAATTCCCTCAAGTGATTCCGGGCCTCCGCGGTTTACCTTTACCCAACTATGTCTAAAATTCGAAATGACGGACTTGAAATCTTCGCCTTGGTAGTAACCCATATTTTCATTTCCTTCGAACCCTTTGTCTAGACTGCCTTTAGCATGAAGTGTAATACTCTTTACATGTTGCATTTTGTAGTAAACAACACCGTCATCTTTCGTGAATAGCACAAAATAATCCCCATCTACTGCCAGCAACATTCCAACGCGTGACTCTGGACCACCTCTGTCGATTTTTACAACTTTCCCGACAAGCGAAAGCATTAAGTCTCTGTTCATGATGTTATACTCCTCCTATTTTTAGCTTACTGAAATAATATGAATTGAATTTTTTAATAAAGAGGTAAAGCGCCCACTGTTTTAAAACTTTACATTAACGGCATTTAACCCGAGCGTACTAAATTGTCTTTTAGTAATGAAGTAACTATGAGGTTTAACGGGCTGAGCCTTTGTACTACAGGGCTGTTTAATAAGCATGCCTTTCCGGAAATAGGGGGTGGCAATCTTAAATAAAGGTAGTTTTTGCTGTTATTTTAAAACCAAAAATAACAACAAACACCTAACTGTGATTACTTAAATAAATTTCACTCCAATATCCTTTTCATAATTCAATCGCTATATATATTATGAAAACGTTGTGAAGAAGGTTAAAAAGAGGCATTTTATAATGAAGAGCAAACAACTTTAAAAATCGGGGGGGGCTGTACTTAAAAATTAATACAAAATAAAAAACCAATCCCATGCAGCTTTCGCTTTGTGGGATTGGTTTGGAATTAGTATAATTTCCAAGAAAAATATTGGTTAATCCTCAATAGGTTTTGGTGCGGGTGTAGTCACATTTGTTGGAATAACAACATGATCTGCAGTACCGTCTGAATTTTTCGCCTGAATTATATTACCAAAGTTATCGACAGTAAAGAAGTAGATTTTTTGTCCGCCACCAAATACATTTGTTGTATTGGAAGGTAATGTTAAATCCCAAATTCTGCTTCCGTCACGAGCTTCGTCCATAATATTTGTTCCAGCTATAGTCATACCTGTTATTTTTGTACCACGTTGTGCAGCTCTTCTTGCATCTTCAAAGGTTGGTGGAGTAGATGCATTACTATTCATTACTGCATAATAGAAGCGTTGTCCATTTTTAACTGGGATACTTGATTCTACTCTAATTTGAACAAAGTATTTTCCATAGTTCGTGACTTCTTTAATATTAACTGCAAGTGCTTCAGTCGGGTAAATATACTTACCAATCTTGGAAATATCGAATCGATTATGTCCTTTATAATCATATACATCAACCGAGTCATCCATTGTAACTGTTATTGTTTTATTAGCAGTTGTAACATCTTTTGCTTTAATTACTAAAGCAGATTGATTTGTTGTAGCTGGAGTTCCTTCAGTATAAGAAACAAAATCAAAATCAGCTTCTGATATACCGTCTCCTGTAATATTTAAAATTCCTTTCCAGTTGGAAGAATTTAAACTACTCTTATTAAAATTATTTACCGTATTTTGGCGCATTATTGTTTCATTGAATGTAATAGTAAATTTCAATTGATCAGCATCACTCGAATCTAACTTTTCTCTATAAATTAACGCTTCGTTCTCCGCTAAAACATACTCTTGATCGATCGGTTTAACCACATCATTTCGAGTAGAATCAATAATATGCGGTTTCACACCATCTGTATAAAAATTCTCAACAATTAGTTCGCCATTTGGTTGATCTGAAGAGGTTAACGGTTTGTCCTCATCTACTTTTCGAACAGTAAAGTTTCCGTATGCATCTTCCACACCGATTAAAAAATTGTATTCCATATGCGGGTCAAGGTTTTCAATTGTTACTGTAGGGTTTCCAACCTCATATTCTTTCGAAATATATTTTCCTGCTTTACTTCCAAAATCTTCAAAGTACTGCAAACGTGCAGCATTATTATAAGTATTAATATCATCAATAATATTTATATCTCTACGTACCGTATCTAGTTTGCCACTACCCGTATTGAAATAACTTTCTCCAGAAGAGTCTTTATTCCAAATATAATTGTTGTTATTTGGCGGCAAATCCTTCTTATATTTTGGAATTGCAGCAACATGAATTGTACCGCTTTCATCAGCATTAAATGTTATTAAAGCTGTTTTATTTTTATAACTATCATCACCTGTCACAGGTGGTTGAACTTTATAATTCGATGTTAAAGGTGGTTTCGTATCAGTAATTAATGTCTTTTGATCCCATACTGAGATTTTTCCTGAACGATCCTTCAGCAAAATATAAATGGCGTAATCTTTAAATTCACTAACTCCACTTGGTCTTGAAATAGGCGGTAACTTAATTTTACCTACTTCTGCCGGTCCTGAACCTTTAGCTAAATAATCATTTAAGCCATTTGATTGAAATGCCCCTGTTACTGTTCCAGAATCAAACTCATCGACAAAATCGCGTGGTGTAATATTAGAATTTTTATCAAAATATCCCTTCTCTAATATCATGTAATAGTAAGTACCAGCTTTATTAGTCGTTACATCAATTAAAAATTTGTTGTCTGTTGGTGAAGCTTCAACTTTATCGATCTTTAATTTTGGCGCTAATGCGTCAGTATGGTTATAAACCGCATAGTTACGTGGCGGGTTTCCTCCTGGAGCTGTTAGTGCACTTTCAAATTCATTTTCCGCTAAGTCTTTTACTCCTGGCAATATCGTCGCACGAATTGTATCCCCATTTACTAACGCTGTAACAGATGGAATTTTAATACGAATACGTTTATTCAAGTAAACTACTTCACTTGGTTTGATTTCCTTTTGACCTGTAATGTTGACAATACCGGTTCCTGATAATACGTAGTTATTAACATTTTCAGCACTTGCTTTATCTAACTCTTCACTGACTGAAATGTAAAAATAACCTTCATTTGAATTAGATGAACTTGCAGGCATTAATTCTGAATTAATAACATACGGATAAGTCGTATCCGGTGCTTCTGTCTTCAACGTAATCTTCGGTGCAGGGTTGCGCATTTTATTGCCCGATTTATCAACCATCACCGCATAAATTTCATACTCTGTATTTGGCTTAATATCACCAATCGCCGGAGTTGCACCATATTTAGTTTCGGTAATGACGATATCATCAGGTTTTGTAATAGTCCCTTTTCCTGTATAGCGCTTCATAATTTCATCGACAGTCGGATCCGGCATCGTAACTGGAGACTTTTCACGAATATAATAGTAGTATTCGCCCGGCTCGGTAATTCCCTTAATGACAAATTGCACGCGCTTTCCGCCGTACATCGTTTTGCCTTTATCGAGGCGGAATGTCGGTGGTCGGTTATCGATTGTCGAGAATTCCTGTTCCTCCTTCTCCGAAACATTGTCCGCATCATCAATGACAATCGCATAAATCACATAGTCCGTCATCGTTTCCAGGCCGGATACCGTAAATTTCACAGGCTCGTCCATTACGAGGGGCCCATTTCCGTTGTATTTTGTACCACCTGTTTTAATCTCGCTGATTGTTGGCGCTTTTTCATTGGCCTTTTTAATGACATAGTAGTACGTTCCATCTTCATCGGCTGTTAATGTCACATCGGCTGTTGATCCGCCGGCTGCCACATCCAGTTGTGTAATGGTTGGAGACGTAACGTCAGTAACAATGGTATTTTCCACCGGATCACGATCAACCGCTTTTCCGTTTTCATCCTCTACATAGCCAATGTTCGGGTCATCCGTTTTATAATCGTCAAACACATCATTTACGGTTTTATTGTTCGGAATGATCGCTTTAGAAATATAGGCATGTGTGCCAAGATTCGTAAAGCCGTTGCTTGATGTAATGTAATAATAATCATATGTGCTGTCTGTATTCAGGTGCACATTTTTCAATGTGTTTTTATACATGTATTGAATATCATGAACGCCATAAATAGAAACATTGTAGTCCGTATCGATATACATCGCGTTCGGGCTTGCATACAGTTCCACATTTGCTACATTTCCTTGTACTGTCAGGCGGTCGATATCATAGTTAGCCTTTAAAAATGTACGGTCAGCAGTTACATACAATTGACGAATATCCGCGTTTTCAAAGTCCACGTACTTCTTAACGTTTGCCATACGTTCTGTGTATTTTTGCAGGTGCTCCGGTTTTGTCGGGTCCGGCTTGTTCTGTAAATTCTCGTTTTCACTAGGGTTGAGGAAATCTTCATTTTTCGGATCTGTAGGTGTTCCCCAATCGATAAACGATGCGAAGTTTCCTATACTTGCAATACGCACATTCTCTAGTGCACCAAGCGAACGTCTTGGTGCTTCCGCAACTTCTACACGTCCGGTAAAATTAATATTTTTGAAGCGCACATAGCTTCCATGAACGACAAGCTCCCCTGCAAACGAAGAATAGCCCCCATCAAGCGCCAGTAAACGTGAGGAAGTTCCGCTCGCATTGATCGTCAGCTTCGAAATGTTTTGAAGGGTCTTTCCTGAATAGCTTCCTTCAATGTAAGCACCTTTTAATACATTTTGATTTCCCGCATTAATAATACTGCGTAAATGGGATGCCACCGTGTACGCGACACCGTTTATGTATATTTGATTCCCTACAATATCCCCGACTGTATAAACAGGATTGCCGCGGTCCGCTTTTTCTGCACGCCAAATAAATGTCGCCATCTGCCCGCGTGTTACGGTATTAAAAGGATCAAATGAAACAGGTGTTTTTCCTTTTGTAACATTCAGATCGTAAAGTGTCTGTATGAAATGCGCATTGGCATTTTTATTTGAAACGTCCTTGAAACCGTGATTAAGTTTTGTAGAAATGCCAAACTTGAAGCCAAGCGTTATAATTTTTGCCATTTGTCCGCGTGTAATCGGCTCTTTTGGTTTAAAGGTTTTATCTGAATAGCCATTAATGACACCCGCCTCTGCCAATGCGGCGATGTAACGGTAGTTCGGGTTATTCACCGTCACGTCTTTAAAGCCGGGGTTTTTTGGATTTGTTATATTTACATCAATCGTCAGTGCCAGCATTTTTGCGGCATCTTCACGAGTAATTGCTGCATTTGGTTTAAATGTACCGTTTGAATAGCCTGTTGCAATTTTACGGTTGGCTAAATCAATAATCGGTTCATAATAATCCGCATTTGGATTTAAATCACTGAAAGAATAGGCATTTGCCTGGTGGGGCATTGCGACTAGCACACCACTTGTCGCCAAAACCGTTGCAACCGCTGCCTTTGAAAGTTTTTGTGCTTTTTTCGAGTCCATGTTAGAAAATCCCTCCCTTTTGAAATGTCGTAACATGTTCAATCTAGTAAAAACTTCTGTTGTTTATATCGGCTAACGGTGCGCAAAACTGTATGAAATTTATGGAGTTTTTCATTTTAATTCTGGATTTTTAAATTTGGACAAAAAAAGGAACGACATTGCTCTGACCTTGAAAGTCATAAAGCAAAATCGTTCTATAAATAAATAGCCAACCATCCATACTTTACCCTAGCTAAAAACTTTCTAATCTTTAATAGGGTTTCTATACTTAGTTAATATTCACTAAAATTACATTTTATTCCTTACCGTGATTATTTTTTTCAAAAAATAGATAGCAAACTACGTCTGGTTGTTTTTCCTATATTTCTGCACAATTTGCTTATTTTCGCACTATAATTTTCAGAGTATTTAAAATATAATAGATAATAGAGAATTAGAAAATAAGGGGACTCTTTTTCTTATATTTACATTTTATTAAAATTGTTGGCATATTTAGCTTTTTAAAGCTCTCATTTTGGGTTGGTTCTACTTTTCACTCAGAACTTTCCACTTTGTCATCAATACTTTCTACTTTTACTTAATTTGATTCAACTTTTACGCCAAAAGTATCTACTTTCCGGCAAAGGGTTTCTACTTTCCACACTTAACATTCAATATTTCTTACAAAAACAACTGTTCAACACATAAGGGGGATGGGTATGACTATTTTAAATGGGTTAAAAGTTTTGGATTTTTCTTCTCTATTGCCTGGACCGCTTGCGTCCATGATGTTTGCGGATCTCGGGGCAGATGTGATTCATGTGGAGTCAGAGCGCCGTGTTGATTTAATGCGGATTATGCCGCCGTATGATGAGGACAAGGAATCTTACTTCCATCAGCATTTAAACCGTTCAAAAAAATCTTTGCAGCTAAATTTAAAGTCTGCGGAGAGCATTGAAATTATTAAAAAGCTTATACAAGATTACGACATTGTCATTGAAGGGTTCCGTCCTGGTGTGATGAAGCGCCTAGGAATCGACTATGAAACATTGCGCGAATACAATCCGCGCCTCATTTACTGTGCAATTACAGGCTATGGGCAAACCGGACCATATGCAACGCGGCCAGGCCATGATAATAACTACTTATCAATTGGCGGAGTGCTCAATCATTCCCGTTTAAAGGATAAAAAACCTGTGGCTATGGGCATTCAAATAGCGGATATTGCAGGCGGGACAATGCATGCTGCTATCGGAATTTTAGCGGCTGCTCTTAACCGTGAAAAAACCGGTGAAGGGAAATTTATCGATGTTTCGATGACCGATGCGATGTTTTCGATGAATGCTTTATATGGGACGCAATATCTCGGAAGCGGCCGTCCACCTCAGCCGGAAGATGAAATTTTAAATGGTGGAACATTTTATGATTACTACCGGACGAAAGACGGTCGTTACTTTTCAGTCGGTAGCCTGGAGCCACAATTCCGCAAACTCCTATGTGAAGCGCTTGGCATTCCGGAACTGATCGACAGCACATTTAATGACTCCTACTATACACAGCAACGTTTTAAAGAAGCAGTTACTGATGCATTTTGCTCGAAAACATTTGATCAATGGCTTGAAATTTTCAATGAAGATTTCCATGGATGTGTGGAGCCGGTTCTTACATTTGACGAAGCTTGCGAACACCCGCAAATCAAAGCACGGAATATGCTTGTAGATGTTCAGAAACCGGACGGATCCTCGCAGCGCCAAATTGGAACAGCCTTGAAAATAAGCGGTGCTGAACCGACTTACAAACATGTCGGGGCAAAAATAGGTGAACATACCGAGGAAATTTTAACTGCTTACGGCTATACAAAAGAGCAAATTGAACAGCTAACAAACGATGGCGTATTACAATAAAACAAAGGTGAAGCATGCATAGGCATTGCTTCACCTTTTCATTATTAGCATAGTACAACACGGCGCTCAATAAACTGGCGCAAATATTGGAAATGATGCGGTATGAGCAAATATTTCTTATAGACTGCCAATAGTTTCTCCACTATCAGGTCTTCTTCTGCCCAAAATAGTATTTTCAACAAATTGCAAATATGCTGTGATGTCATTTCTGCTATACAAAAATAATCGCTGTTTTTGTTTAAATATTGCTGTTGCCAAATAATGATCGATTCCCGGATATTTTGTGGAGAACCATCAACGAATAGTGCAATATCGCGTTGAACAGTTGCCTCGATCATATGCAGAATCATTTCCGTTTCATCGGCATGAAGGAGCTGAAATATGGCTGCACATGACGCAAGCTCATAATTTTTCAACAGCTCTATCCCAAGCTCAAACTGCTCTTCTTTAACAACACTATTAATCAGTTCATAAAAGACATGCTCCAAGTAGTTTTTCCGGTAATCTTTCACAAGTGTATCGGGCTGCGGGTTCATGCTGCTCAATACATCCGCATATTCAACAACAAGTTCAATCGCATGATTATTTATCCGCTCTTCCTCAATTAAATACATTCCTTGAAGTAAAATACTCCGATAATCTCTTTTATAAACCGCTTCCTGGAACAACATATAGCCAAGCAATGTTTGCTCTTTCGTATTCAATGCAAACTTTCCGGTAGACCAATTTTCGAGTAATGCCTGAATGCATTTTCGAAGCTTTAGCATATGGCGTCGCCCGCTTGTAAAATGTGTGCGGACATTTAATAGGTGCAGCTGCTTTACTTCATCTGATTTAGGATTTTCATAATCAATCTTTTGTACGAGCTTATGGATGATTGTCGCAATCCGATTTGCCGTCAATTGACCGGCTAGCAAAGCTTTAAAATCTTTCATTATATCAACAGGTCTCGTAATCTTCATTAAAGGGACCTGTAAAAACAGTGAATAAATCTTTTTTGCCCCAATTATGTTCCAGTACTTCTCATTTGTACTGTAAATTGGCTGCACCAAAAAAAGATTGTTCACTTTGTACACATAAATCTTCTTAAGCTCTGTTTGTATATGTGTTACTGGGACCGGCTTTGAAAAAATATATTCAATCAGCTGGTCAAATGTCACTTCCCCCTGTGTATGTAAAAATGAAAATAACACTTTTCTGTTTTGCTGCTTGGCAAAAAACTGCTCCATTTTTTCATTCACTGTATTCGTCTCATTAACTGAATTATTAATAAATAATTCTAATCTTCCCCAATAGTTTTTGATTAACTGAAAGCAAAACTTCTCTGCACGCTCCTGCTCCAACAAAAATTCATTGCTTTGTATAGGTGCGCCCCAAATCGCAGTTTGTTTTACAAATAGAAACTTTTCTTCCAAAGCTTGCTCTAGCTTTTCCCCTATTTGTCCATTCGTCTGTTGAAAGAGCTGCTCATCAAATGAAAGCAACAACAAAGATCCCTCCATTTTTTCCACCTTATTTCTATACAAAAATATACCAAAAAATAAATGTGTATGTAACATTTTTAATTTTTTAACTTTCCTTCAAGCTGATTCCACAAAAAAAGCATATCGTTTCATTTGCAGCAATTTGTATGAAATATTGCTTAAAACATACGTACTGACAATAGAAATCGATATGCATCATAACTATTCGTTATGCAAAATAGAGGTCACGATAATTTTTGATGGATTGGCCTGCACTGGTTTGCTTTTTGTTGCACGGTCATAAAAAACGAACAGCATCTTTCCTTCCAAATCTTTCTGATCCACGCGCTTTCCAGTCAAATCGACTATTTCTGTTTTTTCACTGACATGGAGTTTAAGCTTCAGCTGATCACAGTAAAGTTGCCGGTCAAATGCACCGACACATACTTCGCCATCTTTATCAAACTGATCAAAAATGATCAATAGTGGTGTTGTATGCGGCGGGGAAACCATCGGCAAAGGATTTCTGGAATCAATAAAGGCAATAATTTTCGCCTTAACAGGAATGGCAGATGCCCCAATTTGGTACCCGTCCTTTGTCATTAAAGGCGTTTTTGATGTAATTTGGAATATGACTTTCTTATTGCCGTCTTTTTCACTTATTGCTTCAATAATACCAATACCTGACTGAACGCTAATCGAGATGACAAGAGCTTCTATCTTCTTGATCAATGGCTGCATCGCTTCATCCCCTCTACTTTTCTAGTAATTTCCTATTTCCCGAAAAATAAAGAACAAAAACTTATCTAATTAACTATGATATTACTGCTTTTAACAATTGATCAACTGTATTCAGTCATATTGACGCTTAACTGTTTTAAACAGTCGTGCTTTTTTCAAAAGTGTTTTTGGCATTTGAACTGTAGCAGTCACAACACCCGGATGTCTTCCTATTTCAATTCCACCGGTAATGGTTGCACGGTTTCTCACTTCTTCCACTGTCAGTTCAAATAACTTTGCCGTGCGCTCGAGTGCATTTTCTGTAGCCACATTTAAGTTAATCCCTGTTCCTACAATCGATAACGGGAAACTTTCCTCAACCTGCTTCACACCAAATTCCTCTGCCAAATCACGAGCAATGCGCTTTTCTTCTTTCGTAAAAGGTTTTGCGGTATAAGGCAAATCTTCAACATTCGGCAGCAAGATAGGACCGTCCAAATTTACTTTTTTCAGTACACTTACCTGTAGCTGTACAATACCCGATACATCAGTCGTATGTCCGGCAATTTCACCATCGCCCTGCATTGCATGCATATCCCCTACATATACACCCCCACCAGGAACCTTTACAGGACAAATGACAACTGCCCCTTCGCGCACACGGTTAATATCCATATGTCCATCTGTACGGTGGATATTCAGCTCGTCTTCGGTCATTGTAAATTCATGTGGCGCTCCAATTAGAAATGTTCCGAAATCACCAGCATTATGAGAATCCGGCATCGCTTTTGACGGCGTTGTCCCAAGCTGTCCAACAAACGGACGCATTCTTGCTAGTACCCCGATCAGGTCACTCGGCGCGAATGAAGTAATCGGATTTTGAATCGAATTTTCCGGAGTTCTCATATAATTTTTGCTGTCTTGGGCAATCCGGCGAGCAGCTTCTTTTCCGACCGTCAATCCGACATTCCCTTTTGAATTAAATGCCATCGTATAGCCGTTGGAAATTTTAAATGGTGTTGTATCCGTCCCGCATGTCATACATTTTACCGACTCCTGACCGATTCCTTGTACAATTGTCGGCGGATGTAGCTTCCCGCACCCCGGACATTTCACCTTTACGAAAGGATCCCCGATAAAGCGTTCATTTTGTGCTTCGTCTGTTCCCGAAGAAGTCGCAATCGATGTAACTTGAATCGATTTAATTTGAATAACGATTGCATCCCCGACTTCCGCCCCTTCCACATATACGGGCTTTGTTACTTCGTGCCCCCCGCGAATCGTCGGTGTAATCATTGGGCCCCAACAACCAGGTGCTGTATTGGCAATGATTGTACCCCCATCTTTTAAAGGTCCTAACATTGGTGCATTCGGATTTAACACACCATCTGTAAATTCATTGACGAAAATTGTTTCGGCAGCCTGAATAACTGGTTTATCCCGGTATACCGACTCTCCTGTTAATTGTCCATTCACTGTTGTTAGTTCATTTACCATTAGAACCCCTCTTTTCCTTCAATTTTAAGTAAATTCAGTAAATTTAAAACCTATCTTCATTATACAAACTTTTTACACTATAAGTTGGATTTGACTCCTTATAAAAGCAAAACTTTTATCTATCTTATATAATGTGAACAACTAGTAGATTATGCAAAAGTGGAATGGGAGGATGACTCTTTTATGAATCAAAAAAAGACGGAAATCCTTTGGCGTGAGGAAAAATACAATGTGATGTTTTATAGCCAAAATCATTACAATGTAATTCGTCAGGCGATGAAAAATAAAGCCTCTTATGAAGAAATTTCAGCGCTGATCGAACAGGCATTAAGCTTAACACCAACAAAAGGCAGCATGCGCAATGCTTGCCAACATATGTGGGGTTATTTTAAAAAGGTTGCAACCGAAGAAGAGAAAAAACAGTATGAACAATTGATACAAACAACAAACTTCAGTGAACTATTAACCTTTTTAAAAGGACTGGCTGAGAAATACGAAGTAACGTATTTATTGGAAAGTCGGGTATTGAAGCGTTAAAAAAGAAAGAGAATCAATGAGGACAAAAAATCCCCTTAAATGTTTTAAGGGGATTACCATTTAATATTTATAGGACTGCCCGCCGTCGATTGGAATAACCGCTGCGTTAATGAAGTCCGCTTCGTTAGATAGCAGGAATGCTACTAAATAACCGACTTCTTCCGGCTTACCGAAACGTCTCATCGGATTTGGCTTTACAAACTCCTTGCCGACTTCCTCCCAGTTATCGCCACCCATTTGGCGCAGTGATCCTTCTACCATTGGCGTCATAATCGCACCCGGGGCAATTGCTTTAATCGAAATTCCGTATTGGCCGTATTCAATCGCCGAGTTACGCGTTAACCCGACAACACCATGTTTACTAGCCGCATAGCCTGACTGGTTTCCGACACCGCGGATTCCGCCAACCGAAGCTGTATTGACAATCGAGCCGTATCCTTGCTCCTTCATCACTTTCAGCACATATTTCATACCATAGAAGACACCGTTCAAATTGACGGATATGACTTTATGAAATTCCTCAATACCGTAATCTCCAGTTAAGTTTTGTTTCCCTTCAATTCCCGCATTGTTAAAGAAACCATCAATTTTGCTGAATTTCTCAACCGTTTGATTCACAAAATTTTCAACTTCACTTTCTGTAGCTACGTTTGCTGTCACTAACAATGTTTCAGCATTTGGTGCTACTTCAAGCACTTTTTTCTTCGTTTCATCCAGTCCTGCCTGATTTAAATCAACGAGTACAAGCTTTGCGCCTTCCTTTGCAAGCTGCAATGTGGCAGCTTGTCCTAATCCAGAACCTGCACCGGTAACAATTATAACTTTTCCTTCAAAACGATTCATGAGTTGTCCTCCTTTGTAATGAAAAGCTCACCATCAGCATACAGTATTTTCTGTTTGAGTAAAATTTATAGCTCCTAAAAAATTTATTATTTCGAAAATTCATACATTATTTTAAAATAATATTAATCATATAGATTCTGCATCACAAAATAAGGCATGGACCCGATATCAATTCGGATCCATGCCTATTAAAATTCTTTTCCTAATTAAAAAGCTCAAATAGTAAGGCTGTTCGTTTATTGAATTCATCCAAATTGATAGCGGCATCTACTGCTTCACGAACTTTCCTTTCTTGTTCTGCGTATTTCGCTGCAAATTGTTTTGCATCTGCCATCGTCGCTTTGTACTTTTCTACGATTGCTTCTATATTCTTTTCCTCTACTTCTGTCGGATGACAATGCTGGGCAATATCGAAAATTTCATCACCAGGGCGATTTCCATCAGGGAAATACACGTGCGGCTCCGTACTGTCAAAAATACAGAATTTCAATTCAGGTATAATGACCATATCGATCGAATTGGAATCCAGTCCGCACCAAACGAGTTGTACATCAAAGCCTCTGCTTATCGCTTCATTTGCTAATTTCTTCATCATCGAAGATTTTCCTGTTCCGGGATACCCTTTAATAAATAATCTCTTTTCAAGGTTTTGCGTAATGCTTTGTACTGTGTCCTGCGCTCCTGTTGGGGTTAATGTTCCGAGTAAGCGATGTGTAAGCTGGCCGGATTTCTGCCGATTCGTTTCGCCAAACAGTTCGTTCGTCAACTCCGCAAACTGCTGATCCAACCCGCTCCATTCCATTTGCCTTCTCGTTTCCACTTCCCAGTCATCATGAATGTGAATAGCATTGGAAAGCTTGGCAAAGCACTGCTCATAGTAGGCTTGTTTCGATTCGTTTACCGAAGTCAAATTTTCACTCAATGCAATGTGTTGTTCATTCAAACAGTCATAAAGGGAAATGACATGATCCCGTACCCCTGGCAGTACCGGTTCTATTGACGGGTTTGTCGCTTGAACAATTAGTATACGATGAGGGGCTTGAATATAAACTGCTTCGACCGTATTTTCAAATAAAGGATCATAGAAAAACTCAATGTGTGCACCTTTTTCATAGTAGTGCAACCCGATTTTCTGCAGCAACTCCGAAACTCTGAAACCGTGCGCTCCTTTTAGTAAATATACAGCTTGCGCTTCATCCATCAGCTCTTTATAAATATTTTTAATGCCCTGCCCTGTCATTGCCTGGCCGAAGAAATGTTTAATTGTCGTGCTAATAATGTCATCCTTCCATAACCTTGTTAACTTTATTTTTATGTTAACCAGCTAAAAAAGTTGCCATATACTGTTTTGTTCATTACATTTATGCCTTGGCAGATCCGAAAAACAGTTTACGAACCTGGATAATAACTAACGGCACTAACGATAATCCATAAATCATTAAATATTGGCTACTCGCCAAATCGGCTACCTCGAATAACCCGTTGATCAGGACAAAATTCAATATTGTAAACCCGAGTAAAAAGGCAATCCAAACTGCCAAATTCGAGAAAATTCCGATTTTAAAAATGGAATCTTCCGAACGGCAATTGAACCCATGCAGTAGTCTTGATAAACATAATGTTGCAAACGCCATTGTTGTCGCAACTGCTGTATCACCTGTCGATAAGCCTACTTGAAAGGCGATGATTGTGACTGCCGCAATAATTACTCCTTCAAATCCTACTTGGGATACGAATTTTTTATTTAACAGTGACTCATTTATATTCCGCGGTTTTTCCTTCATCAGTTTCTTATTATGCGGTTCTAATCCAATCGCAATCGCTGGCAGGCTATCCGTCAATAAGTTGATAAACAATAGATGGATCGGCAGAAACGGAGCCGGTAATGCGAAAAGCGTTGCATATAAAACAACGAAGATCGCCCCTGCATTTCCGGATAACAGGAATTTAATCGCATTTTTTATATTGGCATAAATACTTCGTCCGTTGGAAATCGATTTGACGATTGTTAAAAAATTATCGTCGGTTAAAATCATTGCTGACGCATCTTTAGCCACTTCAGTTCCTGTTTTCCCCATTGCCACACCAATTTCAGCCTGTTTTAGTGCCGGGGCGTCATTTACCCCGTCCCCCGTCATTGCGACAACATGTCCTTTTTCTTGCCAAGCCTTTACAATACGGATTTTGTGCTCTGGAGATACACGAGCATAGACAGAGAAGCTTTCCACCTTATTTTTCAATTCCCGATCCGAAAGCTTTTCAATGTCCTTTCCTTCAATTGCTTCATCAGGACTTTTTAATATACCGAGCTGTTTCGCGATCGCGATTGCCGTAATTTTGTGGTCCCCTGTAATCATGACAGGTTTAATGCCCGCATCCATACAGTCTGCAACTGCCTGTGCCGATTCATCGCGCGGAGGGTCCATCATCGCGATTAGCCCGACAAATGTTAAGCCTTGCTCGTCCTTTTTACTTATATTAGAAGAAAAGACTTCTTTATACGTAATGGCAATTACCCGTAATCCGGCATTCGAAAATGCGGTATTCGCCTGATTAATCTTTTCTAGCTGCTCGTTCGTAATAATCGAACTGCTGCTTGAATCGACTCGACTAATACGGGGAAGAAGCTCGTCCACTGCCCCTTTAGTAATCATGACATTACGGTTCCCCATACGGTGAACAGTACTCATCAATTTTCGAGTGGAATCGAAAGGAATCTCTCCTACACGCGGATGAAGCCCGCGTATCAGTTGCTCACTCATTTCAAATTCATGTCCTAACTTTACAAGTGCAAGTTCTGTTGGATCTCCTATTGTTTTATCCCTTAGCATCATAGAATCATTGCAAAGAATCGCAAAATCAAGCAGTTTTTTATGACTCGGGTTGGTCGGCTCCAGCTCGTTGGAGGAGAAGAACTGCTCGCCCGTATAAACTTCCTGAACCGTCATTTTGTTTTGTGTCAGCGTCCCGGTTTTGTCTGTACAAATAATCGAAACACTTCCCAAACTTTCTACTGCCGGCAATTTACGGATAATCGCATTTTCCTTTGCCATATTTTGAGTCCCTACTGCCAGTACAATCGTTACAATCGAACTTAACGCTTCAGGAATTGCCGCGACCGCCAATGAAACTGCAAACATAAAGGAATCAATCAGCTCACGCCCCCGAATAATATCCAAAGCAAAAATTACGATACAAATCAGGATAATTCCAATGGCAAGACGTTTTCCGAATTTATCAAGATTGATTTGCAAAGGTGTTTTTTTCTCTTTCGCATTGTCGATCAGCTTAGCAATTTTTCCGATTTCCGTATTCATACCGATTGAAGTAACTGCTACTGCCCCACGACCATTTGTCACAAAGCTGCCGGAGTACACCATGTTTTTTCTGTCTCCTAGTGCAAGCTCTGTTTCAACAATTGTATTGGCTACTTTATCGACCGCCAAAGATTCGCCTGTTAATGAACTTTCATTTATTTGCAAACTATGACTTTCGACTACTCGTCCATCCGCACTAATAGAATCGCCCGCTTCCAAAATGAGCAGATCCCCTACTATTACATTTCTAGATGGTATTTCAATAATTTCCCCGTTACGTTTAACTTTTGAAACGGGTGCCGCCATTTCCTTTAAACTGTTCAATGATTTTTCAGCTCGGGCATGCTGAACCGTTCCGAGAATGGCATTTAATATAATGACGATTAAAATGACAATGGAACTGTCCATATCTCCAAGGAAAATTGAAACAATTGCCGCAACAATTAAAATGAGCACTAAAAAATCCTGAAACTGCTCGAAGAAAACTTCGAAAATATTTTTCTGCTTTCCTTCTTTTAATTCGTTATAGCCATACTTTTTCTGGCGGCCGCGGACTTCGTAATCAGTTAATCCATACTGCGTCACATCTAACTTTTTCATTACTTCTTGTACAGATGCTTGGTAATATTCTGTTACTTTCATTTAAAGCCTCCTTCAAGTCATTTGATTGGTGCAAATAACTATTTTGAGCAATCCTATTTAAAATAGAAGAACTCTCCCAAAACACTGTATGATAGTTTTAGTATGAAAATGAAAACTTCCCAACAAAAATCTCATAAAACTTAGCTCTGTTTTATACAAAAAAAACGTTAATCTAAAAATTAAGATTAACGTTTAAAATGGGTTATTTATTTATAAACTAAAAAAACGCTATTTAAATGAGTCCCTTCTAGCTTTGGCTGCTTTTCTTTCTCTGATTTGTTCTTCCAATTGGGCAATGGCTGTTCTGCGACGTGCATTTTTTTCTTCAATATTTTCCAGTTCATCAGGAAGAGCAAACTCTTTACTAATTTCAGCCTCGTGTATATTTTCTTTTGTATTGTTAATCATTTTCCCTAAACTTATCGCATTTTCCGATCCTTTGTTGAAAACATCATGTCTGTCGTTTTTCATCATGATTCCTCCTTTTCGATGATAAATTTAGTTTGTTTTGCTTCACTTTATTTATTCCAACATAATATTTCTTTATTTCGTCACAGATGTCATATTATTGTTATACAAATACAATAAAAAATTTTTAAAAAGCACTAAAAACACCTTTAAACCCTTGATACGAAAGGTTTTGCTATATAATCAGCTATTTTACATGTTATTTACATATTCATTAAAATGGCGTTTTGCTAATAATTATGCGCTATAGTATGGATAAGTTCAAAACAAGTAGTGAGCCTTCATCATGATTCCACCTTTGCAGAAAGTCATAGCTGCTAGCATGAATGAACGCATAACTATACATAATTAATTTGAACAAATTTGACTAACCACCTCTTTGCCGATTACGTCACAGCGTAATTGTATCCAACGTTGGATATCCACCTGAGGTTTTAACTTCATTTAGCGAGTGTTTATAACACACACTTTAAACAAATATAAACACTTCCTCCAGCCATCTTGCAACCTTTTATATAGGTGGGAAGATGCTACTAAAAGAAGTTAAGCACCAAAAAGCTCCAGCTATTTCCCAATAGTAGCTGGAGCTTTTGATGTTTTATCTTTTTTTACCATAGCGTTTTGGTGCCTGCATAATCGCATCCCACACGCCGCTAAATGGCGGTGCATAAGCTAAATCCAAGTCCAACAGTTCCTCGAAGGTCATTTTATTGTAAAGCGCTGTCGCAAATACATCAATCCGTTTATCGACCCCGTGCTTTCCTACTATTTGGAGACCAACGAGCTTGCGGCTTTGCTGTTCGACAAGCATTCGAAGCTTCATCGGCTGGACATTCGGATAGTAGCTTGCAATATCATTCACTTCCATTACATACGCTTCTACAAGTGCATTTAAACGATCTGCAGCCTGATTATTTAATCCTGTCATGCCTATATGCAGATCAAAAAACTTTAAGATGGATGTTCCGACAATTCCAGCGAACTTCTGATTAAAGCCAGCAATATTCAACCCGGCAATTCGCCCCTGTTTGTTTGCTGTCGTCCCAAGCGGTAAATAATCGTCCTTCTGGTTTACACGGTTAAAATGAGATGCACAGTCCCCTGCCGAATACACATTAGCAATCGAAGTCTCCATTTTTTCATTGACGATAAGTGCTCCATTTTCCAGCTTGGCAAAACCTTGTGCAAAATGTGTATTTGGACGGACTCCTGTCGCGACGATGACAAGGTCTGTTTTATGCACACCACTGTTTGTCCGAACTGCCTCCACAAATTCTGTTCCTTCGTAGCCTATCGTATCTTCATTTAATAAAACTTCCACACCATTTTTGACTGCTTCCTCATAAATAATATCGGTCAGCTGCTCATCAAGAATCGACATTAATGTGCTTCCCCGTTGAATGAGACGCACATCCAGACCGCGCTCCCGTATTGTTTCAACAACTTCAAGACCAATATAACCTCCACCGATGACCGTAACGTGCTTCACATTCGGCAACTGTTCCATCAGTTCATTCATTTGTGGAATTGTTTTTACTGTATGAATCCCTTTTAAATGAGCATTTTCGATTTTCGGCATTGTTGGTGATGCTCCTGTTGCGATGAGCAGTTTATCGTATATAAATTCGAATGGCTCCTTGCTGTTTACATCAATACCACTCACTTTTTGGAGTTTTGTATCAACTGCTGTCACTTCATGGAAAATGCGTGCATCAATTCCGTATTTCGAGCGGAACTCCTCCACATCCCTTGCAATCAAATCTTCTGCATGAGGAACTTTTCCATTAATTACGTAGGGCAATCCGCATTGTCCATAAGAATAAACTTCGCCTTTTTCTAATACGACAACGTGGGCGGCCTTAATATTACGCACAATTTCCATTGCTGCACTCATACCTGCCGCGTCTCCGCCTATAATTACAACTTTCATATTTGATCCACTCCTCAATACACTTTTCTCTTTCTTAATAAAATGCTACCGAAAATTGTTGCTATTAATAGCATATCATTCCTTGCTGTTTCGTAATCCTATGTATTCCCAAAATATGTTACACTAACTATCAGAAAAATCCCATATTTCTTTCGTCCGGCATACACCGGACGAAAGAAATAAAGCCTCCGGCGGATGTCATGGATTCGATAAGGACATCTTTGCGCCGGGGCGCAAAGCCGAATCCAGACGCAATTACGCCAAGGCATAATTGATAAAAAAAGGAGAATCTTTAATGACTAAAACAACGATTGGCATTATCGGTACTGGTGTTGTCGGTGAACGCATTATTAACCAGGCACTGCAAAACGAACATTATGAAATTGCCGCAATATTTGATACGAATGAAACACGTACAGCACAATTGGCGGCTAAATATAATGTACCCACAACGAATGATTTACAAGCGCTATTAAATTTAAAACCGGACTGGGTTTATATCGGCACACCACCTGTCAGCCATGCAACACTTGCTGCAGAAATTGCAAAGCACAAATTACATATTCTCTCGGAAAAACCGCTTGCCCATGATGCAGCAGACGGAGAAATAATGGTTCGTATCGCAAATGAATCCAATGTTCAAACAGCGATGCATTTTCCGTTAATGTACGGTGCGGCAGTCCATCAGCTGAAACAAGAGCTTGCAAAAGATATGGGTGACATTACCCGTATTGAACTGCATACGTATTTCCCTGAATGGCCGCGTAAATGGCAGCAAAATCCTTGGATTGCTTCACGTAAGCAAGGTGGCTTTATTCGGGAGATTTTCCCGCATTATTTGCAATTAACACACCATTTATTCGGTGATGTTGAAATTTTGGCGCATGAAACAGCTTACCCTGAAGATCAAGCACTTTGTGAAGTCGGGGTATCTGCTTTAGCGAAAACAGCAAACGGCATCCCGATGGTCATTAACGGGCTTGCAGGTATCGGACAGGAAGAGCGCATCGACTTTAAAATTTTCGGAACAGAAAAAGTTGTAACATTACGAAACTGGTCTAATGTCTACACAAGCAAAGCCTATGAGCCGGAAGTGGAGATTACCCCTGCCGAAGCCCCTGAAACAATGCTTGATGCATGTCGAAAAGTCCTTTTAGGCGAAGAAGCATTTGTCGTACCATTCGAGGAAGGCTTAAAAGTGCAGCGTTGGATTGATGAACTGTTAAAGTAATATGATTTCGAAGCTGTTTGGAAAGCCTAATCCCCCTTTCCAAACAGCTTTTTATTTCGGAATCTGAAATATTTAAATTGTAATGAACCTCCTTCTGTACTAAAATAGTCGTAATATTCGTTTTATTGGGCCATTAGATTCAAAGGGGGATTTTTTTTGGACTTTTTACATTATCCATTTCCAAGTAAGCGTAATACAGTCATCGCCAATCGTGGAATGGTCGCAACATCCCAGCCGCTCGCAGCACAGGCGGGACTGGATATTTTAAAAAAAGGCGGCAATGCAGTCGATGCAGCAATCGCGACAGCAGCAGCACTTACTGTTGTTGAGCCTACATCAAACGGAATCGGCGGAGATGCATTTGCCCTCGTCTGGATGAAAGATGAACTTTACGGGTTAAACGCTTCTGGTCCTTCTGCCAAGTCGATTTCCAAAGAAGCATTAACAGAGCGAGGATTAGATTATATACCGATGCATGGAGTTATCCCCGTTACTGTTCCAGGGGCACCATCAGCATGGGTAGCCTTATCAAAGCGATTTGGGAAATTGCCGTTAAGCGAAGTATTGGCCCCTGCCATCTCCTATGCAGAAGAAGGATATCCGATTTCTGTAACACTCGGACAATACTGGCAATCGGCTTATAAAAAGTATAAAAAGAATTTCACATCCGAAGAATTCCAACATTGGTTTGAAACATTTTCAATCGATGGACGGATGCCGGAAATTGGCGAAGTATGGAACTCTCCAGCACACGGAGATACGTTGCGTAAAATCGCCAAAACAAATGGCGAGGCTTTCTACAAGGGCGAAATCGCAGATAAAATTGATGCCTTCATGAAAAAACATAACGGCTTTATTTCAAAGGAAGATTTGGCAAGCTATGAACCTGAATGGGTAAACCCGATTAAAGTGCATTACAAGGGCTATGACGTATGGGAAATTCCGCCGAATGGACAGGGTATTGTTGCACAGATGGCGCTGAACATTTATCAGCATGCCGAGTCAAAATGGCAGGATGCACAAACATTACATAATCAGATTGAAGCGATGAAGCTAGCATATACGGACGGTAAGGCGTTTGTCACAGAATCAAATGACATGCCGGTCGATGTCGATACACTTTTATCAAACACTTACGGAGAGTCACGCTTTGCTGAAATCAGTGAGACAGCAATTGATCCAAAACCTTTCGAGATTCCAAAAGGCGGTACGGTGTATTTGGCAACAGCTGATGCGGACGGCAATATGGTGTCGTATATCCAAAGTAACTATATGGGCTTCGGTTCAGGCATTGTCATTCCGGAAACAGGTATAGCGCTTCAAAACCGGGGCTATGATTTCTCACTGGATGAAACACATCCAAACTTCTTAAAGCCTGGAAAACGAACATTCAATACAATTATCCCAGGATTTTTGACAAAGGATGATGAAGCGGTCGGTCCATTTGGCGTAATGGGTGGATATATGCAGCCTCAAGGGCATTTCCAGGTCGTTACATCCACAATCGACTTCGCACTCAACCCGCAAGCAGCACTTGATATGCCCAGATGGCAATGGATCGGTGAAAAGCGCGTCGAAGTCGAGCCGCACTTCCCTAGTTATTTAGTGCATGCATTGCAACGTAAAGGCCACGACATTCGAGTTGCAGTCGACGGCGGCAGTTTCGGACGCGGTCAAATTATATGGCGGGACCAGAAGACAGGCGTGCTGTATGGTGGAACAGAGCCACGTACAGATGGCGCAATTGCCGCTTGGTAAGTAGTTTTTACAACAAAACAGGAGTATCCCGTTGAAGTAATTTTGCGGGATACTCCTATTTATATTTTTTCATTTTTTACTATCTTAATGTATGATTAAACTGCAAAAACTGCAGTGGCAACAAGAGGTTGCTGCCTTACGCACCTATAACTATCTTTACTTTACCCGTACATTTCATCAATACTGAAAACAAGGAAGGGGATGACTCACATGATTTTTAGTGAACGATTAAAAAAAGAGCGAGAAAAAAGAGGTTGGTCACAAGCGGATCTTGCCGAAAAAATCCATGTTAGTCGCCAATCCGTTTCTAAATGGGAAACCGGGAAGAACTATCCGAGTATTGAAGTAATCATTGATTTGAGTGATTTGTTTGGCATCACAATTGATGAAATGTTGAGGAGTGATGGTGAATTGAAAGAAAAAGTAATTCGAGATAGTAAGAAATTGGCGTATCCAAAATGGAAAGCGTTCTTTGATAGCGTATTTTTATTAGGTGCATTTTTATTGGTTGCAAAACTGATTATTATGGGTTTAAATCATTTTGCTGGTATGGATGTTATTATTCCTGAAGGCTTACCAAAAATCCTATCAAACTTCTTGCCGCTAGCTTTAATGGTAATCGGCGGGATTGGTGCAGACCAGTTAAAAACAAAATATATTGAATAAAAAAAGGTAGCGCATTCGCTACCTTTTTTATACCGATTATTCAGCTTCTGTTTCACTTGAATCAGCATATAATTCCTCTTTGCAAAACTCCAATATCATCGCTTCTTCGTCTTCTTCCAATGCAAAATCCAAAAACTCATTATTAGATTTATCAATAATAAAATAGTTCACGATGCGTACATTGTCGTCAATTACCCCTACAATCACACGAATCTCTAATCCTGCAGCGGAATACAGTTCATCTTCCTCATCCACTTCTACATCTAATAAAAACTCATAACGCTTACCTTCAATAATCTTTGTCGGATCTAAAATTTCTTCTATTGAAAATTGCGTAATATTCATATTCATGCTCCTTCCGGGAAATGCTTCTATTTTATCATAAACGAAAATTGCCCCGCGTCAAATAACAATCATTATTTACACCGTGACAGCAACGTTTTCATATGACAAACTAGAAACTAAGGAGTGATGGACATTGAAAAATCTATTTTATTACGAAGATGCAATGATGAAGGAATTTACGGCACAAGTTGTGAAAACAGGTAAAGACGACACAGGAAATTTCATTGTACTAAACAATACGGCATTTTATCCTACTGGTGGCGGGCAACCCCACGATACGGGCTGGATTAATGAATTGGAAATTATCGATGTTGAGAAAATTGATGAGGAAATTCGTCATTATACGGCAGCCGATGTGTCGAATATTTCCGGGGAAATATCCGGGAAACTTCATTGGTCGCGCCGATTCGACCATATGCAACAACATGCGGGACAACATATTTTAACAGCAGCCTTTGTGGAATTATTCGATATGGCGACAGTGAGCTTCCACTTAGGGACAGAGCTTGTCACAATCGATTTAAATGTTGGCGAAGTATCGGAAGATCAGCTGGCAGCAGTGGAAAAACGGGCTAATGAAATTATTTGGGAAAACCGTCCTATTGAAACTAAGTGGGTGACAAAAGAAGAATTAGCACAATATAACTTACGGAAAGATGTAAAAGTCGACGAAGATATTCGTTTAGTTATTATCCCTGACTATGACTACAATGGCTGTGGTGGTACACATCCCACTTCTACCGGACAAGTAGGCTTATTGAAAATTTTAGCTACAGAGAAAATGAAGAAGCAGATTCGTGTACACTTCGTCTGCGGCAATCGCGTGTTACAGCAGCTGGCTATGCGTAAACAGGTTTTAAGCGATGTGGCACGCCAATTGAGCGCACCGGAAGATGAAGCTGCTGATGCGTTGCGTAAATTCGCGAAAACAGCAAAGCAAACAGAGAAGAATTTAACGGAAGCACAAGATGCCCTTCTTGAATTCGAAGCAAAAGAATTAGCAAACGAAACAGTTGCTGCAGCGACATTTGAAAACCGCTCGATTCAAAGCCTGCAGAAGCTGGCGCGTTTTATTACACAGCAAAATGGTGAGGCAATCGCACTGCTCGTTGCCAATAATGAAGACAAGCTACAATTTGTTGCGGCACGCGGCAGTGAGCAAACAAAATCGATGAAAGATATTTCTGCAACTGCTTTACCGCTCATTAATGGTAAAGGCGGCGGAAATGATGCACTTGTCCAAGGCGGCGGTGAAAAAACCATTTCAGCTGAAGCGCTGATTGAGGCAATGAAAGAAGCAGTTCGATAAAGTGAAACTTCAATCCGTGGGGGTTTTCCACCACGGATTGTTAGTTGAACCAATCGGGCTTTTACGGGTAGTTGATCTCCCGCCTATTTTTTTGCCCTGCCTAAACCTGGAGGTTGGAGTCTTACTACCCGTTAATGCGGGATAAATGAAAAAGAAGCTAATGATGGGTTGAGCCATTCATTAGCTTCTCTTATTTTATCCTGCACGCAGTCCATTCATCCCACGGCGAACATTTGTTATATCGGTATAACCTAGCTTTACGAGTTCCTTGCACGCTTTATTACTGCGCGCACCACTTTGGCAAATGACAACAACAGGACGATCTTTCGGCAAATCCCCTAAATACGTTCCAAGCGGACGATTAATAAACTGAGGAATATGGGCCTCTTTATATTCTTTTTCCGTCCGGACATCCACAAATACATATTTCTCGTCTTCCAGTAAAGGCTGCAGTTCTTTTGTAGTAATATATTTCACGCCTTTTTTCGGCATAAAACGCACAATCATTGCAATAATTCCCACCATTGCAAGTAGTGTAATAATCCCTTCCATTTGCATACTCCTAAAATCTATTTTCACTTATTTTACGATAATCTGCATAAGCTTACGAATATTTTGCGCTGTGATAACGGGAATTCCGCCCTTTATTGAAGGTCTGGAAATATATTAGAACTTTTTGCAGTTTATTAGAAAACCTGCAGCATATATTAGAAAACTACTAACTAGCTTTCCTTTTTCAACTCAACGACATAAATTTCAGGCAGATTAAAGACCCGGTAAGGAAACAGGCTGTTCCCCAAGCCCCGATTTACAATCATTTCCGTATCCTGCTGTTCATAAATACCTGCTGTGTATGTTGGCATGAAACCTTGAGTTGGCGCAAAAAGTCCGCCGATAAATGGCAGACGAATTTGACCACCATGTGCATGTCCTGTTAACACTAGGTCAATGTCCTTTTCAACATATGTTTCAAACACCTCAGGACGGTGCGACAGTAGCACTTTAAATGCATCTGGATTCATATTGTACAGTGCTTCATCGATCGACTGTCCCACTTCTTTCCCCATTAACGGGTCCTCAATACCCGCAATGACAATGTGCTCTCCGTTGCGCTCCAACTGTACCGCATCATTCGGTAACACATGGACACCCAGCTCATTTAAAGCCGCATAAATTTCATCTGTTAAATTCAATGCAACCTCGTGATTGCCAAGAACATAGTAAACATCCGCAATATCGACTAATTGGCGCACAGCCTGCAAGCTGTTTTCCAAGTCATAGCGGCGACTATCCACTAAGTCACCCGTTATGAAAATAGCATCCGGTTTGGTAGCCCGCACTTTTTCCACTAACCTTGACTGATTTTCCCCGAATGTCGCATCATGCAAATCGGTAACTTGGGTAATCCGGTAACCATCAAAGCTTTCCGGAACTTTCTCTGATTCATGTACATAATCGGTTGTTACAAGCCAATTATTATTTATATATAAAAATAGATAGACAACACCTATAAAAATGATTAATTTCAATAACTTTTTCAATTTATTCGCTCAATTCATTGTGAGTTTTAAGCAGCGACTAATACCACCCATCTTTATCAATAATATTGAACTGTTTCGGAACATTCAAGTGTAAAATCCGTTTACCAATTCGTTGAGTGGATTATTATAGCTTTCGTACTTGAAAGTGTTCAGTAAATCTATTGATAAACTAAGCGGTATACAATCATTCACTCACACCTCCTTTTGAATATGCTTGATCAGCTCAATCAAATCTTCATCCATCACGCCTAAACGTTTTGCTTCTTCTACGATTTCCTTTGCCATCTTCGTCAATGTGTCACTTCGTCTTGTTGTTAAAATCCGATGTTTTGCATCCCCGATCACGAACATTCCAAGTCCTCTCTTTTTATATAAAATTTCTTTTTCTACTAAAATTGTCAGGCCTTTTCCTGCGGTTGCCGGATTAATATTAAAAATTTCAGCAAGCTGATACTGCGAATACACTTTTCCTTCCGGAAGCACCCGATCCGCCAATATCTCATTTTCAATCCATTCCGCTACTTGCATATAAATAGGCATTGTACTTTGTGTGTTAAAAATCAATGAGATTCTCCTTTCCAAGTTATCCAGTACATTAGTGTTGTAATGTACTATACAAAAAACGAGCTTATTTGTCAATAAATAAAGAAATATTATCCACATATACTATTTATCCACAAAGTTATACACATTAACGTTAATTATCCACAATTTAATCACGATTTTTCAACAGATTGTATTATACTTATCCACAAAGAATATTGTGGAATTCTATTTTAGAACAAGATTCCAAAAAAATATTCGAATATATTTTCATTTGTTCTAAAAATCGTCACATTTTTCTAAGTTAAACCTGCCCATTCTTATAAAAAAATGAATAATTTTAATTTCTCGTAATAATGCTTAGTTAAAAAATAAATAACTGTCCCTTTACCTATGATAAGTACCGAACTTTATCTACAAGTTATCCACATTGCTCTATTTTTTATCCACTAAAAAAAGCATTCTAAAAGCGACATGCCATCACTTTTAAAATGCTTTTCCATTCATTATTTAATTTCTTTCAATGTAGCTTCCACTTCTTCTTTTACTTGCAAATTTTCTTCGCCGAACAGGATTTCATTTAATGCATCGTCTCCAGAACCTTCAGCTAGCGGTACGCGTGAACGATATGCCGCGCGACATACTAAATGCCCGGAAACAGGGGCTGTAATAAATACGAAGATAATCCCTAAAATGAGGCGAATACTCACATAGCCATCATGGATCCAAAAGTAAATGAACCCGCCGAACAAACAAAGCAATACAGAGAGTGTCGCACTTTTCGTTGCTGCGTGTGAGCGTGTATACACATCTGGTAAACGTATCATGCCGAATGCGCTAATGACACTCACAATTGCGCCAAACAAGATAAGAAGTGCCGCCATTAATTCAATCAGCTGATTTACGTTCAACAATGACACCTCTTTCTATATATTTCGAGAATGCGATCGTTCCGATAAATGCTAAAATACCCAATATTAAAATGGCTTCCAAAAATGCCTTTGTTTTTAAAACAATCGACACGATGGCGATCGCAGAAATTAAATTTACACCAATCGTATCAAGTGCGATTGCGCGGTCAGGTAATGACGGCCCTTTTATCACACGAAATAGGGATAGTCCGATTGCCACCATAAATAGAACAAGTGCCGCCTTTAGAATCAAATCGATCATTGTGTCACCTCCAAAATGGCACGTTCAAACTTGCCGATTGAACGGAGTACCGTTTCTTTCGATTCTTCTATATCCATCGCATGAATATAAAACGTGCTGTTATCTTCTGAGACTTCCATTACAACAGAACCCGGTGTCAATGTTAATAACAGGGCCAATGTCGTTACTTGGTAGTCCCCTCTTAATTCTGTTTCATAAGTAAAAATGCCCGGTGTAAAATTCATCTGTGGATCCAGCACTTGTTTTAATACAGAAATACTTGATGAAAGCAGCTCTCGAATAAATATGAGGATGAGCTTAATAATCTTTAGTACACGACGCAAGTAAAACTGTGTTCCGAAAAACCTGTGCATAGCATATAAAATCAATGTTCCGACTAAAAAGCCTGACATAAACGTCGTAAAGTCTGCAGTTGGATCATCCTTCAACAAAAACCATAGCGCCGCAATAAATAAATTAATAATAAATTGACCTAACATGTGCTCACCCTCCTTTACTTATTCGTATTTAAAATCGCATCAATGTATACGGAAGGGTTGGATAATGTGTAGGCTGCATCATTCACATAAACTGCCAGCCCTTCTGCGCCAACTCCTAAAGCAACGATACAAATCGTCAATAGCACAAACGATACCATCGCACCGCGTGGCATCCGAATCTTGTCCTCTTCATTAATCGATGTTTCTCCAAAAAATGAAGCAAGGAAAATACGCATTAATGAATAGAGTACGATGATACTCGAACCGAATGCCAGCGCCAATAAAATATACGCCTCTGCTTCAACAGCACCTTGGCCGATCAATACTTTTCCGATAAACCCGCTTAACGGCGGAATTCCGACAAGCGCACACATCATAATAAAGAACAGCCACCCAAATACCGGATAAATTCGAATTAACCCATTCATATTTTTCACGACAATTTCCCCTGTTAAAAGCACCATTGTTCCAATAAGTAAAAACAGCAGCGCCTTACCAAGCATATCGTGGATTAAATAATAAACCGCGCCTGCCATTGCTGACTCAGTTCCGATCGCAAGTGCCACCATTATAAAGCCAACACTAATGATGACGTTATACGTAGCAATTGTCCGAACATCGCGTCCGGCAAATGCACCCATACATCCCGCAATAATCGTCAGCCCCGCCATCACACCGATGGCCGTATGCGTAATTTCCGGCTGTAACGGGAACATAAGCGTGAACGTACGGAATAATGCATACATGCCGACTTTTGTTAATAGCGCAGCAAATAATGCCTGTACTGCTGTTGGAGGCACACTGTAGGAACCAGGCAGCCAAAAGAATAGCAGCAATCCTCCTTTTAAAGCAAAAACAATGAGGAAAACAAGTGCGACAACCGTTAATAACGGATCTTGACCGGCTTCTGCAACGCGCTGTGCAATATGTGCCATATTAAGCGTCTTTAACGTTCCATACATAAACGCCAGTGCAACGAGGAAAATCCAGGATGCGACAACATTAATGAGTACATACTTGATCGACTCGCGCAGCTGTATCTTTCCCCCGCCTAATGCAACTAATACATATGACGCCAGAAGCATTACTTCAAAACAAACGAATAAGTTGAAAATATCGCCTGTTAAAAACGAACCGTTTACACCTGCCAGTAAAAACAACACAAATGGATAAAAATACATTCTTTCATGACGCTCGCCAATTGTGGAAAAAGCATAAATTAAACAGATCGTTGTAACGATGCTTGCCGTTAAAACAAGCAGTACCGCAAATGAATCGGCGACAAATAAAATACCGAACGGCGGTGCCCAACCACTAAAGTCTATACGCATGATACCTTCTGTTTGAATAAGCTGTAGCAGGACAACAGAAGTCCCTATTACAAAAATCATTGTAATTAAACTAACAACCCGCTGAAGTTTAATATTATTATTTAAAAATACTAATAATGCGGCCGTTATTATCGGCACAATCATTGGTAAAACTATTATATTATTCATCTGATGACCCTCCAAGTTCCCCTAGATCATCGGTTCCGTTCATTAAATACATCCGATAAGCCAGCACAAGTAAAAATGCCGTAACAGCAAAGCTAATAACGATTGCTGTTAAGATCAATGCTTGTGGCAAAGCGTCGGTATATGGTGCGGCCGCTTGACCTAATAACGGCACACTCCCCTTCTTCAACCCGCCGACCGTCAATAACAATAGGTGAACGGCATGAGATAAAATGGCGGTGCCGACAATCACGCGTATGACACTACGAGAGAGGATTAAATAAGTAGCGACTGCGACTAGAATGCCGACAAGTACAATCATTAATGATTCCATACTATTCATCCTCACTTATATTTAAAATAATCGTTACGAGTGTACCGATAACCGTCAATGCGACACCTGCTTCAAAAATCGTAACAGTGGACAAATGCTTTTCTCCTATTAACGGGAGATTATAATAGCCATCTGTCTGTGTTAAAAATGGTACGTCAAAGAAAATCGAGGCAATGGCCGAACCGGTCGCCAGCAATACACCGATTGCAGCAACTTTTTTAAAGTCGAACGGCATCCCCTTATGCACAGTTTCAATATCGTATGTCAAATATAACAGGACAATCCCCGAGCCAAGAACTAACCCGCCGATGAATCCTCCGCCTGGAGCATTATGTCCTGCAAAAAATAAATACATACCAAGCGTAAAGACGATGAAAACAACGCCTCGTACAACTGATTTTAAAATAACATCATTTACTTTCAACGTCTCCATCCCCCTTTTTCGCCTTAAGCTTAATAAGTGTGTAGACGCCTAGACCTGCAATGAAAAGTACAACTACTTCAAGCATCGTATCAAATGCACGGAAATCGCCTAATATCGTGTTGACGATATTTTTCCCGCCAGCCAGATCATACGAGTCCTCAAAGTATTTCGAGATTGGTTCAAAACGATCGTAATTCATTACAGCTAATCCGATCAGTGTCACAGTTGCACCGACCGCAACCGAAATTGTCACCTTCGCAAAACGCCAGCTTTTCGAAATATACTCATTTTTAAGCTTCGGTAGATATTTAAATGATAGTAAGAACAGTGCTGTTGTAACCGATTCAACGACAAGCTGCGTCAGCGCCAAATCAGGAGCTCTAAATACTACGAAGAAAAAGGCAACAGAATACCCGAGTACTCCATTCAACAGCACGACTGTAATACGCTGCTTTGCAAAAATAATCGCAATTGCAGCCGCAATCATAACGAATACAAGAACTAATTCATATGGCTCAATCAACGAGTCTTTCGAAGGATTCCAGCTGAATACGTCCGCATAAATCATATACCCTGCCAGTAGCGTTACAAAAAATACATAGATATAAACGAAATAATACGTTAAATTACCGTTCATATAACGGTTTGTTACACGTCCTGATACACTCTCACTTGAATTAATCACACGTTCATAAATCGCATTTAGCGTAAAGCTTTGCGGTATCCACAGATAGACAGGACGCCATTTTTTTAATGTACGGTATAAGAAAACCCCTACAACAATGACACCAAACGTCATAATAAGTTCCGTATTTATATAACCGTGCCATGCTGCGATATGAGGCGTCATTTCCTCTACAGATGGGAACATTGGGTAAATGCTTGCCATCGCCGGACTTAAAATATAATGTCCCAAAACATTCGGGAATATAAAAATTCCAATCACGAAGGCAACTAAAATAAATGGTGAAATTAACATACCAAACGGCGCTTCATGTGGCGGCTTTTCCAGACGATCCGGCTGTATTTTCCCGAAGAATGTACGCATGACGATAATGACACAGTAAATAAACGTAAATACACTGGCCACCCAGGCGATAATCGGGAATAAAAGGCCGATGCTATCAAGTGAGAAAATATCAAGCTGTGTAATTTTTAATGTTGCTGCAAAGAACATTTCCTTACTTAAAAAGCCATTGAATGGTGGTAAACCTGCCATTGAGGCACTGCCGATTACAGCAATCGTAAATGTAAACGGCATTAACGACATCAATCCGCCTAACCGTCGAATATCGCGTGTTCCTACTTCATGATCGACAATTCCGACCATCATAAAGAGCGCACCTTTAAATGTCGAGTGGTTGATTAAATGGAATAGTGCAGCAAATGTAGCCTGCGTATAAATAACCGATTGTGTTGAATAACCAAAATGCAGTGCTGCAGAACCAAGACCAAATAAAGACATTATCAGTCCAAGCTGACTAATTGTGGAATATGCCAGCAGTGCCTTTAAATCATACTGGCGAACCGCATTGAAGGAACCCCAGAATAATGTTAGAAGACCTACCCCGCTCACTGCCCAGAACCATACTTCATGCCCGCCGAAAATCGGTGTTGTACGAGCTACTAAGTAAATACCCGCTTTTACCATCGTTGCAGAGTGTAAATAGGCGGAAACAGGTGTCGGTGCTTCCATCGCATCCGGCAGCCAAATATGGAACGGGAACTGTGCTGACTTTGTAAACGCACCTAAAAGTACAAGACACATTGCCGGAACAAAATACACGCTCGATTGCACGACATCCAAATTCGCAATAATTTCGCGAATACTAAACGTTCCGGATGCAACATATAACATTAAAAAACCAGCGAGCATCGCAACACCACCAGAAACGGTAATGGTCATTGCTTTACGCGCACCTGCACGAGATGCTTTACGATGATGCCAAAATGCAATTAACAGGAATGACGATACGCTCGTTAATTCCCAAAATACATAAAGCACCATTAAGTTATCTGAAAAGACGACGCCTAACATCGCGCCCATAAATAATAGTAAATAGCAATAGAAATGGTGTAATGATTCTTTCGTTGATAAATAGAAAATTGAGTAAAGTATTACTAAACTGCCTACCCCAGTAATGAGTAAGCTGAAAATCATACTCAAGCCGTCTAAATAAGTAGTAATATTAATACCGAAAGAGGGGATCCACTCAAATGTCTTTATGAACACTTCACCATTGGCAATTCGAGGGATATATGTAGCTAAAAGCGAAAATAAAGCAACAGGGACAATTAATACGAACCAACCTAAATGTATATTCTTAAATCTCCTGTATATTAATGGGATTAATGCTGCAGCAAGAAACGGAAGCATAATCGAAAAAGCAATAAGCAAAAGCAATAACCTCCTAACCGAGTGAGCCAATAAAATATGTAAAGTTCGGCAATCGAACAATCACACTTGACTATCTATATAACTATCTTCATAATAATGTGGCATATGGGGAATATATTTTCAAACAAGGGTAATTTAATAAAAATTGGAAAAGCAAAAATATAACAAAAAATTTACTGAATATAAATATGCATCATAGAAATAAGTATACAATAATAATGGGTGCATTGCACTGTAATAGCCTTCGTTTTATCTCAATTATGCTTAATTTCTCAATATATATTCGGATTCAATTCATTATTATAGGATAAGAAAAAGAGGTGCGAACTAAAATGAAACATGTTAAAGGCCGATTAGACGAAAGTATTTTGGTTTGTGTATATTACGGACAAAATGGTGAGCGTTTAATTCGCCGAGGACACAAGCTTGCTACATTACTTGACTGCCCATTATATGTGTTGACTGTTGATTCAAAGCCACTTGATGCATTTGATGCAGAAAAATCCGGCTATATCGAACAGTGGAAAGAACTGACTGATGAATTGGAAGTAGAACAATTCATTATTAAGGATAATGAAAAACGCCCATTCCATAAAGTGATTACAGAAATCGCAATGGATTTTAATATCACGCAAATCATCGTAGGTCAGAGTGCTCAAAGCCGCTGGGAGGAAATCACAAAAGGTTCTTTCTTGAATGTTCTCTTAAAAGAAGTACCATTCGTTGATTTTCATATAGTATCGGTAAAGCGTCCTTCTGAGGATGAACTGATCGATGTTTACGAAAAAGGTGTACGTGCTTATATAATCCAGGAAAATGATTATTATAAAGTCGTGTTTACATGCCCTAAAATTATTGCTCTGGAAGGGATTTTCTTTAAGGAAATCGGGACAGACTTTGATAATGGTATATTCAAGTTTAATTATAACGGGAAACTTTTAGAGGCCGATATAACAGAAGGTACTGTTAACAACCCTGAAATTCTTCCTAAAGATCGCTTTACTTCATTAAAACCTTAATACAAAGCTGTTTCCAAGTTATTGGAACAGCTTTTTTTAGAATTTATAAAGCAGGAAGGATTTTTAAAATGAAATTTGAAGTACCCAAAACAAAAAAACTATATGAACAAATAGCCGCTATTATTGAACAGAAAATTATGATCGGGGAAATATCACCTGGTGATAAATTGGATTCCGTTGAACAGCTTGCAAAAAACTTTGAAGTTGGTCGCTCTGCAATTCGTGAAGCTTTAACTGCTCTTCAGGCACGTGGTATTATCGAAATCCGCCAAGGAGAAGGAACTTATATCCGCAAAGTAACGGCCCAGGATATTTCGTTAAATATTCCTACATACGCATCCTTTTCACAGCAGGATTTACAGCAAATATTTGAAGTACGAAAAATTTTGGAATTAGGATTAATCGAAAATGCGGCAAAACGCAGAACAAATCGTCAGCTTGAACAATTAAAAGAAGCACTCAGTAAAATGAACCATGCTCTAATCGATCCTGAGACAAGCAGTAATGCCGATATGCAATTTCATGCAATCATTGCTGAAGCAGCGGACAACCCTTTACTAGTTTCAATGCTGCAAAGTGTTTCAAAGCCGATTGCACGCCAAATCCAGCATACTCGTTCCATTTTATCCACTACAGATCATGCTGCTTTATACAACTTACACGAAGAACATACCGCGATTTACAATGCTTTAGTGAATGCAGATGATATACAGGCTAAAAAGGCGATGGCAAAACATCTTGAAACCGTCGAATCATTACTTTTCAACCAATAATGTTTTAATACAATATTATTCTCTTTAAATACTAATTTTCCAAGTCATCAGATGACCTGTTGACTTAATTATCAGAAAGTTGTAAATTTAATGGAACAGGGGGGATTGGATGAATGTATCATTATTCGCTACATGTTTAGTCGATATGATTCAAAGTAATATCGGGAAAAACACGGTTGAGTTATTGGAGCGCTTAGGTTGTACAGTAAGTTTTCCAAAAGGCCAAACTTGTTGCGGTCAGCCGGCCTATAATAGCGGCTATGTAAAAGCTTCTAAAGAAACGATGAAAAACACAATTCGAGTTTTTGAAGATGCAGAAGTCATCGTCTGTCCATCAGGTTCTTGTGCATACATGCTGAAAGAATATGTTCATATTTTTAAAGATGAACCGCTTTGGCAGGAAAAGGCACAACGAATCGCAGACAAGACTTATGAACTGACACAATTTATTGTCGATGTACTTAAAATTGAGGATGTTGGAGCAAAACTGAACGGAACGGCTACTTATCACCCTTCCTGTCATATGACGCGCTTATTGAAAGTGCAGCAGGCTCCTCTCACATTGCTCCAGAATGTAGACGGTCTTGAACTGCTTGAAATGCCTCTAAAGGATAATTGCTGCGGTTTTGGCGGAACATTCTCTATTAAAATGGGACAGATCTCAGAACAGATGGTAGATGAAAAAATTGCTTCTGCCGAGCAAATTGCTGTCCATTATTTAATAGGAGCTGATGCCGGATGTCTCATGAACATCGGCGGACGGATTGACCGGAAAAACATTGAAATTAAAACAATGCATATCGCAGAGATATTGAATTGCCGCTAATAGAGAGGACGTGTTTCAAATGGCGATGAAAATCAGTCAGCAAAAATTTAATGAACGTCTTTCGACCAACTTGGAAAATGATTTTATGCGCGGTGCGGTAGCAGGCGCTCAACATCGTTTTCAAACAAGACGGAGCGCTGCTGTTGATCCTTTAGATTGGGAAGAATGGCGCAATCATGGAGAAGAAATCCGGCAGCATGTATTGGAAAATCTTGATTACTATTTACATGAATTGAGTACAAACGTTGAAACGCGAGGCGGCCATGTGTTTTTTGCACAAACTGCAGAAGAAGCTACCGAATACATTTCAACAATTGCCCAACAGAAAAATGCAAAAAAGATAGTGAAAGCTAAATCGATGGTAACCGAAGAAATCAATTTAAACTCACACTTGGAACAACTGGGATGTGAAGTAATTGAAACCGATTTAGGCGAATATATTTTGCAGCTTGATGACCATGACCCCCCTTCACATATCGTGACGCCGGCACTTCATAAAAATAAAGATCAGATTCGGGAAGTATTTGAACAAAAAATTGGCTATACGGCTTCCTCCCAACCTGAAGAACTAGCACTGCATGCCCGCAAAGTTTTACGTGATCATTACTTAACGGCGGATATCGGTATTACAGGATGCAATTTTGCCGTTGCCGAAACGGGTTCTGTTTGTTTAGTAACTAATGAAGGAAATGCGGATTTAGTAACTGCATTACCTAAAACGCAAATTTCCGTCATGGGGATGGAACGTTTAGTACCAACATTTGAGGAAATGGAAGTACTTGTCGGCATGCTGACACGCAGCGCGGTTGGCCAGAAGTTGACGAGCTATATTACAGTGCTGACAGGCATCAAAGAAGCTCTCGAAGTCGATGGCCCCGAAGAATTCCATTTAGTCATTGTAGACAATGGACGTTCCTCGATTTTAGGTGGCGAATTCCAATCGATTTTACAATGTATTCGCTGTGCGGCATGTATTAATACATGCCCTGTTTACCGCCATGTCGGCGGACATACGTACGGATCTATTTACTCAGGTCCCATTGGTGCCGTGTTATCCCCCTTATTGGGTGGTTATGATGATTATAAAGAGCTTCCTTACGCTTCTACTTTATGTGGTGCATGCACGGATGTATGCCCAGTGAAAATTCCATTGCACCAATTGCTTCATAAGCATAGGGAAGTGATTGTGGAACGGGAAGGCCGTGCCCCGATCAGTGAAAGTTTGTTAATGCAGGCATTTGGAATGGGCACCTCTTCGCAATCAATCTACCAGTTGGGCACTAAAGTAGCTTCAACCGTTATGAAGCCGTTCAAGAAAAACGAGAAAATTACAAATGGTCCCGGTCCTCTGAAAAACTGGACAGCGTATCGTGATTTTCCTTCCGTACAAAAAGAACGTTTCCGTGACTGGTTCGAACAGCATAATAAAGGAGGCAAATCTAAGTGATTCAAAATCGAGAACCCTTTTTACAAACTGTCGCTGCTCGTCTTGGCAGGTCCGCCCCTTCTTTAACAAAACCGGAACGAAACTGGAAGCACCTCCCTCAACACGAAGTATTGAAGGATGCTTCGATGGAAGAACTTATCGAAGTGTTGAGAGAACAATGCTTGAACATCCACACTACATTAAAAAAATGCACACAGCAGCAGTTGCCTGAAATATTAAATGAAACAATTGCAGAATACGGTGGTGGGCGTGTAATTTACAGCAATGATCCGCGTTTTAGAGTATTGAATGTGTTATCGGTTTTTGAACAATATGAACATTTAAAGTGGCAATCTGCAAACGGTAAGGAAAATATCGATTTTGCTGAACAGGCAAATGTCGGTGTCGTAATCAGCAACGTGACATTAGCGGAATCCGGCACAATTATGCTTCAAGCATCACCGGAAGTCGGCCGGACGCTTTCATTTTTACCTGAAAATTCTATTGCCATTATACCGAAAAGCAGCATCGTTCCCCGCATGACACAAGCTGCCCAGTTTTTACGAGAGCAGTCACATGTCTCGTCCTGTGTTAATTTCATTACAGGGCCAAGCAACTCCGCAGATATCGAAATGAACTTAGTCGTCGGCGTACACGGGCCGGTGAGAATGACGTATATTTTGGTGGAGGATTATTAAAAAAGAACTTCGGACATAAAAATCCGAAGTTCTTTTATTTTCCTATTCCCCTACTCGATCACGCGGCAGGAAAAATGCTACGAGCAACAATAATGTCAGTACCGATATAGCATTCATTGTGAAGTGTATTCCCATTTTGTCGATAAGGATTCCGATAACAACCGAGCCAATTGCTCCCATTCCAAATGCAACACCGACTGTTAAACCGGCCATTGTCCCGATTTTGGATGGGACAAGTTCCTGTGCATACACAACAGTCACTGTAAAGCTAACCATAATCAAGAGTCCGATAATAATAAGTAAAACCATTACAGCAGGCAAAGGAACAAACGGAAGTGCCAAGCAAAACGGAATCGGGGCGATCACCGAAAGCAATATAACATTTTTCCGACCGAAGCGATCTGATAATGGACCACCAAAAAATGTGCCTACAACCCCAACTGCCATGAATATAAAGATAAACAGCTGACCGCGCTCAATACTCATCCCATATTGTTCCGATAAATAAAAGACATAGAAACTTGTTATATTCGTAACGTAAAACGAACGAGCAAATATAATGAACAGCAGTACGATTAAAGCCATTCCAACCTGCTTTTTCGTTAAAGGAGGCAAGGATGAAATCAGCATTTTTTTGATTTTTGATCTCTTTTCCGCTTCGAGCTGACGTTTATACCACATCGATATTTTCGTTAATAAAAAGATTCCGATTGCTGTAAAAATAAGAATAACGGAAACGCCGTACATTCCGAAAGGCAAAATGATAAATGCGCTTAGTAATGGGGCTAATGCCTGTCCGCTATTGCCCCCTACCTGATATATGGACTGAGCCAAGCCTCGCTTATTACCTGCCGCCATAAACGACACGCGTGAGCCTTCTGGGTGGAAAATAGCTGAACCAAGTCCCAAGAATAGAACCGACACTAAAATCATCCAGTATTCGCCCGATAATATGAGCATTGTCAGCCCGATAAACGAGCTCACCATCCCAAGCGGCAATGCATACGGAAATGGCTTCTTATCTGTCATAAATCCGACGGCCGGCTGTAGAAGGCTGGCAACCATATTCAGGACAAACGAAATCATACCAAGCTGCGTAAACGTTAATCCTAAGTCCCTCTCCAATAATGGGAACATTGCCGGTATAACTGCCTGCATCGTATCATTAATTAAGTGACATACCCCTATCGAGACCATAATTGGGTAGACAGGGTTTGATTGTTTTACTGTTGTAGTCGACATTTTTTCACATTCTTTCTGCTATCAATACATTACTCATAATTTTTAATTCAGCAACTCGCTAATTTTATAAAAATACCCTTCAATTTTGCCTCTCGTATTGAATGCACTAAGGGTGCATAGATAATCGCATTTTATTCATACTACCCTTTATAAGGAGGGATTATCATAGAACTGAACCTTGGCGAAATGATTTTACGTGCAAGCTTTTCCTTTTTCGCGATATTAATACTCGCCCGCATCATCGGTAAAAAGCAAGTGAGTCAGCTCACTTTCTTCCATTATGTCACGGGGATCACTTTTGGTTCGATTGCTGCCGAAGTCTCGACTCAAGTGGAAACCCCTTTTTTAGACGGCATGGTTTCTTTAATCGTGTGGGCTGCATTAACAATTACCGTTAGTTATATTTCATTCAGATCTTCAAAAGCACGTATCCTTTTTGACGATAAACCGTCGATTGTCATTAATAACGGTGTCATATTAAATAATGAATTGAGAAAAGCACGGCTTCATCCGGACGAGCTCGCTATGCTGTTGCGTGAACAGAGCATTTTCTCATTTGATGAAGTACTATATGCCGTTTTTGAAACAAATGGAGAATTAAGTGTCCTGAAAAAGCCGCTTGCCCGGACTGCAACAAAAGAAGACGTATCAGTGTCTGCCCCTGCCCCGCAATACTTTCCTCTGGAATTGATTTCGGACGGGAAAATTATTCAGAAAAACTTAACGGAGCTTCAGCTTACTGAAGACTGGCTCAGAAAAAAATTAGCGAAGAAAAATATCCACGAGATCGATAATGTTTATTATGCGCAAATTTTAGAAAATGGATCACTTTATATTAGTATTAAAAATGCTAGTCCACCTTCATAACCATTTGAAAAGACATTTAATCTTCATTATATTACCAATTTTCTTGAAAGTTAATACAAAAAAGCAGAAATCAATTGTAAAACAACGATTTCTGCTTACTATTTATACTTTTAAATAACGAATATTGTTCTTGCTCATTTTAATGCCAAGCAGTACGATGACAAAAATTAAGATGAGGACAACTAATAAAGTATACCAATAATTTTCCATTAATACGCTATCTGTCAGAAGGCCTGTTCCGTATTGTGCAAGCTTCCAAGGTGTCACACTCCAAAAGCTGCCGATTAATGTATCAATAAGCAGACCGACTGGGATGAGAATAATTGTAATCGCAGCAGCGACCGATGTTTGGAAGGCTGCACTCATCGCAACAGTAAGCGCCATAACTAGCATCAGCCAAACACAATACGTACCGAGCATTGCTAAAAATTTTGATAAATCAACATTCCCGTAAAGCAGTACGGTATAATACATACTCCCCGCATATCCCGCCAATGCGCTGAGAATAGCAATCATGCTTGCAACAATCCATTTACTGAAAAACAAAGCAGTAAAAGACATTGGACGTACATAAAGAAGTGTCGCAGTACCATTCTGACGTTCACGGCTCACGGAACCGATAAAGGCAGTAATTAATACAAGCAGTCCAATCGATTGAAATTGCCCGGTTGATGCCATAAGCAGATCAGCAGGCTGAAGTTCAGGCATTGTCATCATAAATCCATCGGGCATATTGCCGACCGCCTGCAAAATATCTTCCATAAAGTAATTCATGAGCGGATCACTAATACCGAGCAATACAAAAACGAGCGGAATCCATAAAATTTTAAAGCTGCGAACACTTTCACGCCATTCTTTTAAAAGTAATGCTTTAAATTGCTGCATGCTTCCCCGCCACCTTCATAAAGATTTCTTCCAGGCTTGCCGTTTCCCTCTCAACTTTTACAACTTCATATGGTGATGCCGCCAACTGCTGAAGCAGCTGTTGCATCGATGGGCGTTCATCTACAATTTCCACATATGCTGCTATTCCGTTGGCTACAGCTCCTAATGTAGACTGACTCGCAAATTGCCGTGCTTCTTCCGCATTTGTGAACATTATTTTATAACGCGGTTCCTCAAACTTTTGCTTCACCTCTGTCAGTGATCCTTGCTCGACAAGTTGGCCGTCCCGTAAAAACAGCAGCTGATCGGTCATTTCCTCAGCATCGTTTAAAATATGCGTTGAGTACAAAATCGTCGTTTGCTGCTGTACTTCTTTCAATAAGTTCATCACTTCCCGACGTCCAACCGGATCTAGTGCCGATACCGGTTCATCCAGCAACAGGAGCTTTGGCTTATGAACTATTGCCTGGGCAATACCTAAGCGCTGTTTCATTCCTCCTGAAAACGTCTCGGTCTTTTTATTCATCGCATCCTGCAAACCTACAAATTCCAGCATCTTTTTGCATTCACTTTTTAATGAACGCTTCTCAAGACCGCTTAAGTTGGCTACCATCTCCATATATTCAATTGCAGTCAGCCAAGAATAGTACTGGGGATATTGAGGTAAAAAGCCGATTGCACTGCGTATATCCTTTACATCCGGCATGATGATCTTGCCGCTTGTCGGCTCCAGTATATTAGAAAGCATCGAAAGTGCCGTCGTTTTCCCTGCGCCATTCGGACCGATCAGCGCTGTAGATGTATGCATCGGCAAAGTGAACGATAAATCATCCACTACTTTTTTCGCACCAAATTGCTTTGTGAGACCCTTCACTTCAATACAGATCATTGGCTTTTCCGTCCGAACAGAAAGTAGGCGATCGGTCCGAGTGTATTAACAAACAATGATACGAGGACCCATACCCATTTCGGGCCGCGCGTCTCATAACTACGTACAATATCCACTATGGCAACCGCCGCAAGCACAAACTGCAATACTAATAACGGCGCAATGAGTCCCCAAGGAATATTCGATAATAGATCCATTTTAAATCCCCCTTAAATTTTTAAATGATGTTTTAAATTGACGAGTAAACTTTTATAGCGCGTATCGTTTTGCACACTGGCCAACATCGGATTATCGGCAATACTTTCATAAATAGATTTTTTGATTGTTTCTTCATCACGCGGTGTTTGCGTGCTCAGCATAACTTCCTTTGCGATCCAGCCATCCAGCAAGTAGAAATAATCATCCCCTGTAATTTGAAATGGAAATTTGATTTGTGTACAAATTTTTACATAGCGCTCAATACAGCGAATTGCTTCTTCTATATTATTTTGTGTTGCATATCCGCTCGCTGCCTTTATATAAAACAGCAGTGTGTTGTGTATATTCAGTTTATCTAAATGAAAAGTGTCTATTATCGTTTCAATCCGGCTGACCGACTGTTCGAAATAAGATACATTTCCTATTTCCAATCCAAGTGCTTCATTCGCATTCGTAATCATATACAGCAGATGCTGGTACATGTTGACCTGATGAATTTCCTTCGCCTTTTCTATATTGCCCAGCATAGTTTGTGCTGTAGCGATCAGCTGCTCAGTCCCAAGCTGAACTACAGCATCCTCCCCTAATAATTTGAGCACATGCTGAGGTTCCCCTTTTAAAATATACGTATATGCCTCCAGTAAATTCGCCTCGTTTTTCATCCGGTAATTTCCGCTGAACTCCTTTACACGTTTACAGAGTTCCTGTATTTTGTCCGCAGCGGCTTCTTTATTCTGTGCAAGATTAAAGTAATTGACGTAAAGCTGTGCCATCTTCAGTAAAAACGGGAAGCAACTATAATATTCTTCAATAAGTTGATCAATTGCTGTATCCACTTCAGCAAATGGTTCCTTTGAAAAGCGCTGTGCTAATTCCGCATACATTTTTAAAATTCGTTCATCCGTCAATTGCGGCTCATAACCGAGCAGTGCATCAATTGAAATGTTGAAAAATGTGGCAAGTTTCGGCAACAATGCGATATCCGGATAGCTTTGCCCCTTTTCCCACTTTGAAACAGCTGCCCTTGATACTCCGACATGCCTTGCAATTTCCTCTTGTGTCACTTGCAATTGCTTGCGGTGCTCTGAAAAAATGGCCGCAAATTGAAAGTTGGTCATCCCCCTCACCTCTTATTCTTATTATAAAAGAACTTTGGCTGATTAATAGCGACTAATTCTTTCGAAATATAGATTTTGTCAACTAATGGTTTCGTTTGGCAGTGGTGGCTAGTATTGTGGAGGCAGGATATTCTAATAAAATGGGGGGAAGTTCTAATATATTTTTATTTTTTCTAATAAAATCGCGTTTTTCTAATTTCTAATATAACCGTTCATTGTTCTAATAAAAATTAAAACGCCCTTCCTTCTCCTCTATTCATGTTTAAATGAAGACCTTGCCACTCGCAATTCCACCTCGTTTTCTAATAATACCGCCCGTTGTTCCAATAACCTCAACCCAAACCTGCGTACAACAAAAAAACTGCCTCCAAATGTAAAAACACTTCGGAGACAGCTTGCTCTATATAAAGTTTATTTAATTAAATGCTTAATTTCCTCGAAGCTTGGCAGTGCCGTTAACGCACCTGCTTTAGTTGCGGCCATTGCGCCCAGCTTGTTGCCGAATGCGACACAGCTGATTAAATCTTCTGTTACTGTAGGTAAACCATTGAAATGAACATAACGGAGTACGCCTGCCATAAACGCATCGCCTGCACCTGTTGTATCTACCGGAACAACTCGTTCAACCGGAACATGTGTTACTTCACCGTTTAATACAGCATATGCTCCATCAGCTCCAACTGTAATCAGCACGATCGGTACTAACAGCTCATCCAACTTTTGAAGACCTTCTTCAATTGTTGTTGTTTCTGTAAGGAAGTATAATTCCTCATCAGTAAGCTTTAAAATATCTGCATCTTCAAAGAATGAAGTAATCGTCTCACGGCAGATTTCTTCGGATTCCCAACGAAGCGGACGGATATTCGCATCGATTGCGATAATTGCTCCTTTATCCTTGGCCATATCCACTGCGGCACGTGTTGTTTTTAATGCTGTTTCTTCAAACATCGTTCCTGAACAAACATTTAAAATCGAAGCACGTTTGAATGCTTCTTCCTGTAACTGCTCTGGTGTTACTTGTAAATTCGGCGTCTCATCGACATAATCTTTAAATACTCGTTCACATTTTTCAGTTAAATGAACATATACACCACTTACACGCTTCTTCGCATCAAATACAGCGAAATCAAGATTTACACCTTCTTTTGTAATCTCTTGACGGCAAAATTCCGACGTTTCGTCATCGCCTGTAATTGTAATAAGTGCTGACGGTGCCCCAATACGACTAATCCCTGCTGCAACATTGATTGTTGCGCCACCTAAATACTTCGTGAATGAAGTATTGGTCTGATCATTTGCAATATAATCAACGAATGCATCTCCATAAACTAAGATGAATTCTTTGTCTATTTGGCTCATTAATTGTCTAACCTCCGACGTTGTATGTTCTTACTAATTTACCATAGAAAAGATATATTTATAAAACTTTATACTATTCTGAAACTAATGCTTTCTTCGCGAATGAATTTATTTTCTGTTATACTTTGTTCGGTAAGGAGTTGATTGTAATGACCATTACCATTAGACAAGCAAATCGAAATGACGCGAAAGCTGTCGCACCTTTAATTTATGACGCAATTGGAGACATTGCAAACAATTTGACTGGTGAAGAGGAAGTTTCGCAGATTTTAGCTACTTTAGAACAGTATGTCACAGAAACGACAAATCGACACAGCTATTTGAATACATTTGTAGCGGAACAACAAGATGAAATAGTTGGGATTGTCGTACTTTATGATGGACGTCTAGGGTACAAGCTCGATCGCCAGCTTGAACAGCAACTGGCTAAAAAAGGAATACAGACTACATTGGACGTCGAAGCACATATGGATGAATATTACATCGATACCATTTGTGTCTCGAAGAAAGCGCGCGGACTTGGTATCGGCACGCTCCTTTTGCAATTTGCCGAACAAAAAGGCAAGGAGCTTGGCTTCGAAAAAATTTCTCTAAATGTGGAACTAGAGAAACATGATGCACGGCGCTTGTACGAAAAAATAGGCTATCGTACAATTGAAAGCTGGACAATAATTAATGAGCCATTTCATCATATGGTGAAGTCGCTATAGAATAGGAAGAAACACTAAATGAAACAAAACTGGATTTACCCGCTATTAATCGTAATAGCGGCTAGTAGTTACGGAGTATTATCAACAATTGTAAAAGTTGCGATGCAGCACGGCTATACATCGTCAGAAGCCGTGACGAGCCAATATTTCGTTGGATTTTTACTCGCACTCGTGCTCTTTGTTGTAACACAACGCACATTACCGAAGCTTTCAAAGAAAGGTGCCATCACTTTACTTTTAGCCGGAATATGTACAGCGATTACGGGTATTGTTTACGGACACTCCCTAAATTATTTACCTGCATCATTGGCAGTTGTTATGCTGTTCCAATTTACATGGATTGGATTGTTCATGGACTGTTTCCTGAAAAGACGCCTGCCAACACGTATTGAATTAATTTCGTTAGTGTTTTTATTTATAGGTACGGTTTTTGCAGCCGGTGTAATTGATGTAGATTTATCGCAAATTGCTTGGCAAGGTTGGGCACTAGGGTTACTCGCTGCCTTTACTTTTGCTGCCTTTATGCAATTTAACGCTCAGCCTGTTGAAGGAGTAACGACGATCGGACGTACATTTATTTTATCTGTTGTATCATTGATCATCGTTTGTATCTTTTTATCGCCTGAAATTGTATGGAACGGCCAATTGACAGGCGGTCTTTGGAAGTTTGGTCTGGCACTTGGGCTCTTCGGTATTATTTTGCCGATTTTACTATTTTCGATTGCCGCGCCAAAAGTCGGTGGTGCACTTGTACCAATTCTGAGTGCAATGGAGCTGCCTGTAGCAATTACAGTATCTGTTATTGTATTAAATGAAAATTTAACGCTTCTCCAAGTTTTCGGTATCGTACTTGTACTGTTTGGTATGGTATTGCCATCCTATTTTGCTTCAAAAAAAGTACGTGTTATCGATAAAAAACAGCAGCTGTCCTGATTTTAGGGCGGCTGTTTTTTTATATTTACCGTTCGTTTACTTTATTTATTTGAATTGATAAAATTTTCTAATAATTGTAGAATGAGATTATCAGGTAGTAGTTTCTATCATTTGATTGGAGGCCCATTCAACATGTTCTTTCAGAATTACCGCAATCTAATAAATGAAAAAGAAGGAATTTTATTTCCTTCCAATAGTTATCGTCAAATGGTTTTACAGCCCGCTTATGATGAGGCACGCAAGCATTTTTTGGATGCGATGCTTCAGATTCATATTGCCCATTTAAAGATGCTTGAAGAACAGGAATTGGTTACCCCAGAAAATGCACGTCGCATCGGTCAAGCTATTCAAAAAATTGATCTGGAATATTATAAAACCCGGGATTATAACCCGCAATTTGAAGATTTGTTTTTCCGCATTGAAAACAAGCTAATCGAACTCGGAGGCGACATTTCCGGAAATTTACATATTGGACGCAGTAGAAACGATATGGGAATCGCCATTTACCGCATGACATTACGTAAAAAGATGCTCACGCTCATGCAGGAACTTTTGAATTTACGTCAATCGCTAATCGCCTTTGCCGAAGAGCATGTAGAGACGATCATGATTGGCTATACACATACACAGCAGGCACAGCCGACAACGTTTGCCCATTATTTAAAGGCTGTCATTGACCAGCTCACTAGGGACTATAAACGAATGCAGGCAGCATACAATACCATTAACCGCAGTAGTATGGGCGCGGCGGCTTTGACAACTACAGGCTTCCCGATTAGCCGTGAACGAATGCAGGAATTACTTGCATTTGATGACTTAATCGAAAATGCTTGGGATGCCGTTGCTGGTGCCGACTATATCGCGGAAGCAGCTAGTATCGTTCAGCTAGCCGCACTAAATTTAGGGCGCACATCGCAGGACTTTTTACTATGGGCAACGCAGGAATTCAATGCTTTTAAGCTTGCCAGTCCTTATGTGCAGATCAGCTCCATCATGCCTCAAAAACGCAACCCTGTTTCAATCGAGCATACACGTTCGCTGCTTTCATCGGTTGTCGGTGATGCGGCAACAGTACTACAGATGGTCCACAATACACCATTTGGAGATATTGTCGATACGGAAGATGATATGCAACCTTATTTATGGCGGGCAATCGACCGGTTAGTCGGGATTTATAAGCTCTTTGCAGGTATGGTCCTCACGATGGATGTAAATAAGGAAAACTTACTGAAACGTGCGCAAAACAGCTTTGCCAACGTAACAGAGCTTGCCGATTCTCTCGTACGCTCCGAGGATATTTCATTCCGCCAGTCACACAAAATTGTCAGCCTTTGTGTACGAGAACTGATGGAAAATAATAAAGAATCGCTCGCAAGCCTGACATGGAACTTGGCCAACGAGAAATGCATAGAAGTTACAGGAAAGTCTCTTCAAATTAATGAGATTGCCTTTTACCAGGCGATCCAGCCGGAGTACTTCGTTAATATACGTACATTAAAGGGAGGGCCTGCGCCTGCAACAATGCGAAAATCGTTAAAACAGGCACAAGATGATACAGTCCATCTTGAAAGTTGGCTGAGAGAAAAAACAGAGACAATTTTAAAAGCCGAAAATCGATTGGAACAAATTTTAAAGGGGTGGACGGAACATGAGTAATCGTTATGTATTAGCCGTTGATGGTGGTGCATCAAAAACAGTAATGAGCATTCGTTCTACAGATGGGCGTGAACTATTTACCGCAACTTCTACAGGATCGAATTACCAGGCAGTAGGAATTGAACATGTCCAACATGTGTTTACCGGCCTGCTCAGGAGTGCAGCAGCCCATTTACCGAGTCTGTTTATTGATGTAGCGATCTTTGCGCTTTCCGGCATTGATACCGATCAGGACAGAAAGATTATCGAGGAAATTATTGTAGGAAGTATCGCCCGCTCCCCTTTCACATTCGGTCAAATTCTAATAGAAAATGATGTTGAAGCAACGTTAAAAGGACTCGGGAAGAACGATATTAGCCTGCTTATTTCAGGTACAGGGGCTATTTGCTATAGTCTGATGAATGACAAGATTAGCCGTGGTGGCGGCTGGGGACACCGGATTGGTGATGAAGGAAGCGGTTACTGGATCGGAAAACATATTGCGAAGGCGATATTCCGCGCTGCTGATGGACGCAACAAGCCGACCGTATTAACAGAGCTTGTTTTAGCAGGTCATCATGTTAACAGCACAGATGAATTATTTAATCTCATTTATTCAGCTGATTATACTAATGCCCGATTAGCCAGCTTCGGGTCCTATTTGCAACAGGCGGTTAAAATGGGCGATGCCGTTGCACAGAAAATCATGCAAAAGGCAGCGGATGAACTCGTTTTATTGGCAGCAACGACATTAAAAAATGCGGGTTATGCAAATAATGACCATACACTGTTTTTAAATGGAGGGATTTTAAAAAACAATCCCGGTCTGGTTGAAATAATAACTACACAGCTTCAAACAACACACCCGAATATAACGTTAAAGTTATGTGAAGAAAAGCCGATTGAAGCTATTTTTAATCGTGGCTTACGTGAATTAAACGGGGCCCATTCTGTAAAGTGAACATATAAAAATCCCCTTTAGCATCAATTGCCTAAAGGGGGGTCTATTTTTTATTGTACTACGTCTTCCTGACTTCCCAGCTTAGACTCGATTAAACCTTTTGCCTCATCCTTCATCTCATCTGTAATCGATAAATAAACTTTCCCCAGCGCCGTTAAAATGATAAACGCATCATCTGTTAACCCGACTAATGGAAGAAAATCGACAACTAAATCTAATGGTAAAATGAAGTACCCTAGCGCTCCTAAAACAATGAGTTTACTCGATTTAGGCATGTCCGGACTACGGAGGGCGACGTAAAGTGTGGCAGCTGCCTGCATCGCTTTATAGCCTAACCCACCACCGAATTTTTTTATTTTATGCAGAAACTTTTTATCTGAGTAATGTTGGTCTTGGCCTTCAATCATTTTTTCAAAGTTATATTGTTCGCTCATACGTATGCTCCTTTCCTTGCTATTACTTTATTGTTCCTCAAATATGCGACTTGTAATCCTATACGTTTTCGCAATAAGAAAAGATTCATTTCGTATTTTGCCTTTTATGTAGGAAATTTAACCAAAGTTGCTGAAATATTTTTGTCGGGTTCAACACTTCGTCATAGTAAATAATTGAATTTTTCCGGAGCTTTGCATGACCGATCGGCACTTCGTAGACAGGAACCTTTCGTCTTATCGCCTCAATCAGCATGTTCGTGTCATAGTGGTAAGACTCCCCTTTCACTTTACAAAGCCATGGCAGATGTCCTCTTGGAATGTAACGTAATCCTGTTTGGATGTCGAGCAAACGTTTCCGGATAAGCAGTTCAAACATCATCGAGTAGGCAAGATTTTGCAGTTTACTAATGAACGGGTAGTCTGAGTCTTTGAAATCACGAATGCCTAGTATAATCCCGTCCGAAAAGATTTTCGTACTCGATAACACTTGTTCCACATCCAATACCGAGTGCTGACCATGTGCTCCTACTGTAATAATTCCCTTTGCCTGCAATCGAGACTTTAAAATATACTCCATCCCTGTTTTAAGTGCGCGACCTTTCCCCAGGTTTTTGTCATGTGTTAATATTTCGCAACCTTCTTGCTGTAATTGTTCAAACAGACCGTTATATTTTTCCTCACTGCCATCGTTAATGACAATAATATTGGCAATCTGCAATGCACGCAGTTTCCTGACAAATTGCAGAAGGGCCGGTAAAGGGTTTAGCGCTGGAATCATAACAATGACTTGCTCCATTTTGCATGCTCCTTCATAGAGTATTTACGATAAATTATTTATTTGAACATTATTCATCCGCATTTAATACAGCGGGAATATATTTTCTATATATAAAAGGGGACGCTCAAATATTGCACCGTCCCCTTTTCGTAAATATTTCCCCGGTCATTGCCAGATAATTTTTAGCTTTGTACCGTTGCTGCTTCTATTTCTTGGTTAAATACGCTTTTTGCCTTTTCAATATCAACTTGCAGCTGTTGCTCTTGCAATGCTTCACCAATCACAACAATAGCCTGCTCCAGCATTTCCGCTGTTGTATTCCCCATATGTCCAATGCGGAATGCTTTTCCTGCTAAGTGGGCTAAAGAACCCGCTACGATAATGCCGCGGTTCGCTAGACTTGCTCGGAACTTGCCATCTTCAATACCTTCAGGATATATAATACAGCTTAATGTCGGCGCAGCTACTTCTTCATTAGCCAGTGGTGTCATCCCGTAAGAACGCAGTGCCGCACGAATCGCTTTACCAAATGCGATATGACGCGCTTCACGTTTCTCCATACCTTCTTCTAATACAATATTCAGTGCAACATCATATGCGTAAATTAAGTTAACCGGAGGCGTCGCAAAGTACATTGCCGGGTTATCCATAATATTGCGCCAATTATGTATATCCGCATAATAGGCCGGCACTGTCCCGATTTGTTCACGGGCAGCCAATGCCTGCTGACTGAAAGCTACAATCGCCAGCCCTGGTGGAATACCAATTGCCTTTTGTGATCCTGTTAACACAATATCAATTTTATAGTCTTCTTCACCGTAAGCTTTACTCATGTCCTCTTGCAATGCCGCTGTTGCGACAACACCATCGACAATGACAAGTGCACCAGATGCTTTAATAATCGGTACAAGTGTCTCTAAATCCGATACGACTCCAGTAGATGTATCGGCATGTGTAATTGTTACTGCCTTATAATTGTTAGCCTTCACTGCTTCCTCAACAAGCGTTGGGTCTACACGCTCACCCCATGTTGACTGCAGTACATCGACTTCAATTCCAAACGCCTTTGTAAGTGGTGTAAAACGGTCACCGAAGTAACCGTGACTAATAACAAGCAGACGTTCACCTTTTGCAATAGTATTTACTATTGCCATTTCCATTGCCAATGTTCCTGAACCTGCTACAACATATACTTCTCCATCTGTATTAAACAGCTTTTTCGTATTAGCCAGCGCATTTTTAAATGTCTCCACAAACCTAGGATCGGTATGGCCTCTCGTTTCACTTGCCAAGGCGTCATAAATCTCATCCATTACCGGTGTCGGTCCTGGTACTAATAACAATTCTTTATTTTTCATTTATATTACTCCCTTTTCTTAATAGTAAAAATATTCTATCTATATAATATTCTCTACACTTTATTAGAACTCCTTTATTTCTACAAAATAGAAAATGCCTTTTTAGCCCCATCCAAGCTAAAAAGACATTCATCTTTATAAAAACCCCTTAGTTTTCTTTATATGTTGGGAGGCATCCCATACTAAACCGCGTTCCAATTCGATTTAGCATTGTTCATAGTAGTCAAGCTGTTCAAGTTCAAGAAATTATTCCTCTTCCGCATCCTATGTTTCATTCAATAGTCGCTTCGGCATAACGTCTATTTACTAAGTGCACATTCCCCAATGTCACTTGAATCGGTAAGATAGAAGAAAAGGAATACGTTAATCCGAAGTAAGCAGTTCCCCGTTTATGAATCTATTCATAACACTGCCTAGTAAACTTCAACCTTATACAAATTGCTCTGTTTCAGTAGAGCCGGACATAGCAGTTGTCGAAGATGTACCACCTGAAATTGTTTGTGATACTTCATCAAAGTAACCAGTACCTACTTCACGCTGGTGACGAGTAGCAGTGTAACCTTTACTTTCAGCAGCAAACTCTGCTTGTTGTAGTTTAGAGTAAGCAGCCATACCATTGTCTTTGTAGTCATGCGCAAGCTCGAACATTGAGTAGTTTAAGCTGTGGAAACCTGCAAGTGTAATGAATTGGAACTTGTATCCAAGTTTACCTAACTCACGTTGGTACTCTGCAATCTCTTCATCTGATAACTTAGCTTTCCAGTTGAATGAAGGCGAGCAGTTATACGCTAACATTTTTCCTGGGAACTCAGCATGGATTGCAGCAGCAAACTCACGAGCTTCTTCCAATGACGGGTGAGAAGTCTCACACCAGATTAAGTCTGCATATGGTGCATAAGCTAAACCGCGTGCAATCGCTTGCTTAATACCTGGTTTAGTACGGTAGAATCCTTCTGGAGTACGTTCACCCGTTAAGAACTCTGCATCACGTGGGTCAATATCTGACGTTACCATATCAGCAGCATCTGCATCTGTACGTGCGATTAAAATTGTATCAACGCCAGCAACATCAGCAGCTAAACGTGCAGCAATTAAGTTACGTACAGCGTTTTGCGTTGGTAATAATACTTTCCCGCCTAAGTGACCGCATTTTTTCTCAGAAGCCAACTGGTCTTCTAAATGCACACCAGCAGCACCTGCTTCAATCATCCCTTTAACTAATTCGAATACGTTTAATGGACCACCGAAGCCTGCCTCCGCATCAGCTACAATCGGCGCAAACCAGTCGAAGCCATCATCACGGCCTTCTGCATGGTCGATTTGGTCAGCACGCTGAAGCGCCTGGTTAATACGTTTTACTACTGCTGGTACAGAGTTTGCCGGATATAAAGACTGGTCAGGATACATTTGACCAGAAAGGTTTGCATCAGCCGCTACTTGCCACCCCGATAAGTAGATTGCCTGTAAACCTGCCTTTACTTGCTGTACTGCCTGATTCCCCGTTAAAGCACCTAAAGCATTAATGAAAGGTGCATCATGTAATGACTTCCATAAACGAGCAGATCCTCGTTTTGCTAATGTTTGCTCCTGGATGAATGAACCTTGTAACTTTACAACCTCTTCTGCTGTATAGCCACGCTCAATTCCTTTCCAACGCGGGTTTTCCGCCCATTCCTTTTGTAAAGCTTCGATTCTTTCTTGACGAGTTGACATAATAAATTTCCACCTTCCCCATTGTGTATGGATATTCTGTTAGAAAAATTTGTGATTGACTGTTCCATAACAGAACATCTTGCTGTAATATAATGTATAACAGAATGTTTAATTTTTCATTATTTTCTGACAAATTAACTTTAATTTAGGATGAATGGGTATATTTGGAGGATGAATTGTCAATTAGGCAATAATACAGAAGGAGTGGATTTGCATTGTCATTACAAAATATTGAAGTCGAAAAGAGCATATTAAATCAGTATAAAACTATTTTAGAAGATTGGATTCCTCAAGATGCATCGATTGCAATAGCAGTAAACAATAGCTTTATTTATTTCAGTACAGGTCATCACCATTTTTCATTGAAAGTAGGTTCTGCTGTACCGAAAGACAGCATCGCTTACAAAGTACTTCAAACAAATCAAAAAGTTGATGCTGTTATGGAGAATACACTTTTTGAAATACCTTATTATGCGATTGGTTATCCAATTTTAGTGAACGGTGAACAAGGTGCCTTAGTTGTCGTCCTGCCCCCATTATTTAAAGTTAAGAGTTCAGATATGTATCAGTTTTTAACAGGGAAACAAATGGAAGATTGGGTACCGATTTCGATTGATGAAATTTCTCATATTGAAAGTCTGCAAAAACGGACATGGTTTTACTCCAAAGGAGAACAATACAAAACAGCCATTACACTTAAAGAGCTGCAGACTCGATTACCAAATAACTTTCTTCGCATTCATCGTTCTTATATTATAAATATTTGCTTTATAAAGAAAATCTCGAGGGATCTGACTTCTAATTTTATTGTTCAACTGAAGGATGGCGTAGAGTTACCAGTAAGTCAGTCCTATATCAATAACTTACGGGCCGTCCTGGAGTTTTAATAATAGAATGGGGAACCTTACAAAAGCTTTACTAATAAAAATTCAATAAAAGGAAAACAAAAAACCCACTGATTTCTCAGTGGGTTTTACATGTGCGAAGCGACGTCCTACTCTCACAGGGGGAAGCCCCCAACTACCATCGGCGCTAAAGAGCTTAACTTCCGTGTTCGGTATGGGAACGGGTGTGACCTCTTTGCCATCATCACTTCACTATTTTC